>JAGQRC010000689.1 GCA_020425835.1 Planctomycetota bacterium
CCCGTTGCAGTCGGTGGCCAGCTCGCACTCATCGGGGATACCGTTGAGATTGCAGTCGCTGCTGAAACCCATCGCGATGTCACACTCGTCGGGAAGCAGATTGAAGTTGCAGTCGGCGCTGGTCCCGGTCGCGATGTCGATCGAGTCCGGCACGCCATTGCCGTTGCAGTCTTCGACGATGTCGAGGGCATCGAGATCATCCGCGCCGAAGGCTCCGACGACGATCACTCCGGAGCGGAACGTCGCGAGACCGAGGTTCTCGGCGGCGATCCAGATACCCGGCGGCGTGCCCGGAGGGCTGCCGATCGGCGGCGGAATCAGAATGTCGCCCTCTTCGATCGGCAAACCGAAGAAGAAGTCCGGCATGCCGATCACGGCCGAGCCGCGGCGCACGGAGAAGAGCACCATGTCGCTGACGCCCGCAGTCCAGTCGTAGAGGACTCCCCACGGCTGGTAGATCTGATCGCCGTTCTCGAACATCGCGAGAGCGTCGATGTCATCGGTATCGATCCCGAAGATGTCGAGCCCGAGCAGGACCGACGGAGCGAACACGATCGGCGGTCCGCCCGGCGCGGGCGTCAGCAGGATGTCGCCGCCGACGAAACCGTTGGCCAGCGCCGAGCCGCTGTTGAAGAACCCCTCGAACGGATCGAAGAACGCGGAGTCGAGCGAGAAGTAGACCGGGAAGATCCCGGGGCCGCCGGGAAACGCGGGAGCGTCGAGATCCATCGCGTCGAGATTGTCTCCGGGATCGGCCATGATGCCGGGCGTCGGCGGATTGGGCTCGAGCAGGAAGAGCCCCGGTCCTCCCCAAGGAAAGAGACCGTTGCCGTCGAGCACCGCCATGTTCCCACCGGGCGCCGGCGGGAGCGGAGGCGGAGGACCGAACGCGATCGGCGGCGGGCCATCGATGAAGACGTCGGCCGAAGCTTCGTTCGATCCGAAGATCCCCTCCGAGAAGACCGACGGCGGCGGACTGCCGGGAGCACCGCCGGCGAACTCGTCGACCGAGAAGGCAACCGTGTAGCGCGCGCCGATCGCGAGTCCCGTGAACGCCGCATCGCGACCGAACGAAAGCGCGTCGACCTCGACGAAACCCGGGATACCGCTCGGCGTCCCCGCACCCGGGTAGGCCGGAATGCCGAGGCCGGGGAACGGCACGCCGCCGGTCATGACGATCACCGGCCCGGGGATCGTGAGGAGATCGCCCTCCGTGATGGGAACGACCGGGTTCTTCGTGGGACTCTGCCAGTCGATCGAGAACGTGGGTTGCGCCTGCGCGCCCGTGGTCGAGATCGACAGGGCGATCCCCACGGCGCACGCGACGACGATCGAACGCATCGACGTCATACTGCACCTCCTGCAGCTCGAGGAATGTCCGGTAGCGACGCCGACGGAGAGGACCGACGGCGCGGGAGCCCAGTGCGAGTCTAGCCGCACGCCGGGGGCGCACAAGCAGCAGACCGGCCGGGCTCCACCCGGGGAAGCACGGCCCGGGGTGGGGTTGTGACGGAGTTTCCTCGGTTTCTCGCCGAGGTTCCCGGCGCTCGCGGGAGTTGCCTCCGACGGGCTCGGGCGACGAGAGGCACCGTCGGCGTCGACTTGGTAGATTGCGGGCCGAGGCGGGCCCACCCACGGGGAGACGAACCAGAACGGAGCAGGCGTGGATCCGAGGCGGCGGGAACTGTTGAAGCTCGCGGGCGCGGCGGCGGTGACCGCGGCGGCGACGCGTCTGACCGGTTGTCGCCTTCGTGCGGATCCCGAGACGACCATGGACGAGACCACACCCACCCCGACACGCATGCCGGTGCTCTTCGTCGGGCACGGTTCACCGATGAACGCCATCGAGGACAACGAGTGGAGTCGTGCGTTCCGGGCGATCGGTGAGGAACTACCGCGACCGCGCGCCGTGCTCGCGGTGTCGGCCCACTGGTGGACGCGGGGGAGCTTCCTCACGGGGGGCACCCGACCGCGGACGATCCACGACTTCGGGGGCTTCCCGCCGGCGCTCTACGAGGTCCAGTACCCCGCGCCGGGGAGCCCGGACCTCGCCGCCCGGGTCCAGACGATTCTCGCGCAGGCGACGTCACCCGACGCGGCGGTCAAGGATGACTGGGGACTCGACCACGGTTCCTGGTCGGTGTTGAGACACCTCATGCCCGCGGCCGATGTGCCCGTCGTGCAGCTCAGCCTCGATGGGCAGCTGAGCGGGAAGCAGCACTTCGAGCTCGCGCGGGCGCTCCATCAGCTTCGCGGCGAGGGCGTGCTGATCCTCGGGAGCGGCAACATCACCCACAACCTGCGCGACGCGATGTCGCGCGCCTCGAGCGGTAACGCTGCGACGCCGGATTGGGCCGAGCAGTTCGACACCGAAGTCGCGCAGGCGCTGCGGGAACGCGACAGTCGTCATCTCATCGCGGCGTGGCCGGACGGGCAATACGCTCGCAGCGCGCATCCTCATCCCGACCATTGGTTCCCGCTCCTCTACGCGGTCGCGGCGACGGACGACGAGGACGAGGTCCGCTTCCCCGTCGAGGGCTTCGACCTGGGGTCATTGTCGATGCGCGCGGTGCGGTGGGGATGACGCGCACGTCAACCCTCGAGGTACCGCTCGCGCAGGATCTCCATGTGGTGTCGGGCGTGGCCGACGAGGATCCAGGCGATAGCGCGAACGGTGAAGGAGTACCCGCTCGCGATACCGGTTCGGGCGAGCTCCGCCTCGCCGAAGCTCTCGAACAGCGCAACGGT
Source organism: Planctomycetota bacterium (assembly GCA_020425835.1). Next base: position 2,749 of record JAGQRC010000689.1, read on the forward strand.
CGCCCCACGGAGTGACGTGAGTTGGCCGATCAACGCCTCGGGAGTTTGACGGTCGAAGTCGGCGCTGGCGACGAACGCGTCGGGGTCCATTTTTTTTTT
>JAGQRC010000690.1 GCA_020425835.1 Planctomycetota bacterium
GCCGTCATGCCGACCGGTGCGGGAAAGTCCCTCTGCTATCAGTTCCCGGCGGTGGTCTCCCCGGGCTATGCGCTGGTCATCAGCCCACTGATCGCGCTGATGAAGGATCAAGTCGACGGCCTGCGCGCGCGCAGGATCGACGCTGCCACCGTGCATTCGGGCACCGGGCGCGACGAGAAGTGGCGCGTCGCCGAAGGAATCGAGTCGGGATCGATCAAGCTCCTCCTGATCGCGCCGGAGCGACTCCGGGTGCGTCGATTCGTCGACTTTCTCCGGCGCTTCCCTCCGTCGCGGCCCGTCGTCGACGAAGCTCACTGCATCAGCCAATGGGGTCACGACTTTCGCCCGGACTACCGACGCATCGCGGAGACGATGGAGCTTCTCGGTCCAGTGCCGGTGACGGCTCTGACGGCAACCGCGACGACCGAGGTCCGCCACGACATTCGCGAGCAGCTGCGGCTCGATGATCCGGTCGAGGTCTTGACCGGGTTCGAGCGACCGAACCTGACGTTCGAGGTGCAGCCGTGCGAGAAGAAAGCGAACCGGATCTTTGCGGCGGAGCGCATCGTGGATGAGACGCCGGGCACGAAGCTGATCTACGCCGCCAGCCGGAAATCGGTCGAGTCCTTGGGCGCACACTTCGAGGCGCGGCGGCGCGGGTCGACCGGGATCTACCACGCCGGGCTCGATGATGCCGAGCGGTCTCGAGTGCAGGAGGCGTTCATGGCCGGGAGCATCGAGCTCCTGATCGCCACCAACGCGTTCGGCATGGGCGTCGACAAGCCGGACATTCGACTCGTCCTCCACTTCGAGATGCCGGGATCGCTCGAGGCGTACTACCAAGAGGCGGGACGAGCCGGTCGCGACGGAGATCCCGCGCGGTGTGTGTTGATCCATCACGGTGGCGATCTCGTGCTGCAACGCTTCTTCCTCGACGGCAACAACCCCCCGGTCGACTTGCTCCAGCGGCTGCACGACGAGTTTCGTCGCACCGGCCCGAACACCGAGGGAGTCCACTGGCGCGATCTTCAGGTCCGCTGCAACGCCAAGAGCGACTCGGTGCTGCAGACGGCGTTGCGCATGTTCGAGCGCACCGACGCGATTCGGCTGCGCGGGGAGGGGTTCGAGATCGCCCCGGACTACCCGTACGACTTCCCGTTCGACGTCGCTGCGCTCGAGGTGAAGCGACGGCGGGACGAGGCGCGTTTGGCTCGGATGGGGGACTATGCTCGACGGTCCTCGGGATGCCGGTTCGCGACGATTCGACGGTACTTCCTGGACGATCCCGGCACGCCGTGCGGACAGTGCGACCTCTGCCATCTCGGCCTGTGTGAGACGCGCGCGCTCGACGCGGACGAAACTCGCCGAGTCTTCGCGGTGCTGTCGACGGTGAGCGCGCTCGACGGCAAGTTCGGTCCGCACAAGGTCGCTCAGATCCTCAACGGGAGCACCGCGCCGGAGATCATCGAGCGCGGACTCGACCGCGTGGAGGGTCACGGTGCGCTCCGTGGTGAGGGTGAGCGGACGATCCGCGCGTTGATGGACTTCCTCGAGGAAGCGGGGCTGCTCGCGCTCGCGGACTTCGTCTCCGCCGATGGACACCGGAGAGGGAGTTTGGTCGGTCTCTCCGACGAAGGTCGCCGAGCACTGGCCGAGGAGGTGAAGCTCGAGCTCCCTCCGCTCCCGACGCCGGTCCCGGACGCTCGGTCGCGCTCCTCGCGGGGACGGGCTTCGACGCCGACCGACGAGCCGCGCAACGACGAGCTCTTCGAGCTGCTCCGTCGCTTTCGTCAGGAGCTCTCCCAGGAGTGGGGGAAGCCGGCATACACCGTCTTCTCGAATGCGACGCTCGAGGAGCTCTCCCGGCGAGCTCCGACGAGCGAAGCGGAGTTCCTCGATATCCATGGGCTGGGGGAGAAGCGTTGGGACAGTTTCGGTCGGGAGCTGATCGCCAAGATCCACGAGTGGCGGGATCGATGAACGGGATCGCTCCGCGACGGGTGTACCCGATAGCCAAAGCTCGCCCCCTCTGATACGCTTCCGGCATGATCCAGAGTAGCCGCGGCTTCCAAGAGCCCTACGTTCGTCAACTCACCTTCTTCCTCCAGAACAAGGTGGGCGAGATCGGTGATGTTCTTCGCACGTTCCGCGCTGAGAACATCGTCGTCCACGCGCTGTCGGTGCTCGACAGTTTCGACTTCGCCGTCGTGCGCATGGTCGTGGACAAGACGGACAAGTGCCTCCGGATCCTCAAGGACGCGGGCCTCTCTGCGAGCGAGAACTCCCTGATCGGAGTGCAACTGCCCGACGATGGATCGAGCCTCCTCGACCTCTGCCGCGCCCTTCTCTCCGCCGAGCTCAACCTCCACACGATGTACCCGCTGTTGACGCGGCCGGGCGGACAAGGCGTGATCCTGATCTACGTCGACAACCCCGACCTCGGTGTGGAGATCCTCGACCAACGTGGCTTCCGGATCATCGGACACGCGGAGTTGCGCGACCCCAACGACGACACGGAACGCGGCGCCTGGTAGCCGCCGACGAAGTCTCGCTCGCGCGGCGGGCCGACCTGAGTCCCCGTGACAGACACGAGTCCCCGTGACAGACACGTTCCAAGTTGAACGGGTCGTGAGACTTCCCCCATCGGACTTGCCTCGACGCCTCCTCTCCCTATCCTCGGTCCCACCTGCCCAGGCTAGCGACCTCTACCTGATCCGTCCGTCCGAGGAGATCCATCAGATTCTCCTCTACCTCCTCGCGCTGAAGTCGAAGCGGTACCGCTTGAAGGTCCACCACTTCTGCATGATGTCGAGCCACTTCCATATGGTCGTCACCGATCCGGAGGGTCGGATCCCGGACTTCATGCGAGAGTTCCTCCACGAGTCCTCGAAGGCGATCCAGGAG
>JAGQRC010000691.1 GCA_020425835.1 Planctomycetota bacterium
GGCGCCGGGTGTATCTTCAGGTTGTGACAGGACGGGTGCCTCGGTGTCGATGACGGTGACGGTCTGTGAGACGGGCGCGGAAGTATTGCCGCACTCGTCGGTGGCGGTCCAGGTGCGCGTCAGGGTGTAACCACAAGCCAGGTCTTCGCGAGCTGGGAAGAGCGCCGCGGAGGGAACGAGTGTAGATCTAGGGGCCGCCCGGACCCGTAAAAAGAAGAGAAGGACGATCCCGTCCAGGCCGGCGAGCTCTGCGTGAAGGCGGAGCTGATGACGCAACTCGTCTACAACCCTCGTCGCTTGCGGACTCCGCTGAGACGAGTGGCCGGCGAGAAGGGTTCGCCCGACACTCGGTTCGAACCGATCTCCTGGTCGGAAGCGCTCGACACCATCGCGCGAAAGCTCATCCAGATCCGCGACGAGGGCGACGCGCATACGATCGCCAACCGGACTTCCGGGCGATTGCCACGCGGTGTCGGCTCACTGGCACATCGCTTCTTCCAGCTCCTCGGGAGCCCGAACGACACGGATGTCGGGCCCGTCTGCAACGACGCCGGCGGGAACGCACTCGCCTGGACCTTCGGCCTCGGGAACTTCACCAACGGCTACGGCATCGACCCTTCAACGGGTCGCGAGGATCTCGGCTCCTCGAAGGTCCTCCTCTTCCTCGGCACCAACCAGGCCGAGACCCATCCGGTGACGTTCGCCCACCTGCTACGCTGTCGGGAGAAGACCGGAGCGAAGCTGATCGTCGTCGATCCGCGCAAGACGCCCACGGCCGCGCACGCCGATCGCTGGCTCGCGCCGAAGCCCCACACCGACCTCGCCCTCGCTCTCGCGATGATCCATCACATCGTCGAACGGGATCTCGTCGATCACGAGTTCGTCGATCGCTGGGTCCTGGGCTTCGAGGAGCTGGCACGACACGTCCGCGATGAAGGGACCACCCCGGAATGGGCGGCGTCGGTCTGCGACGTTCCCGCCACCGAGATCCGCCGTCTCGCCGAGGAGTACGCGACCGCCCGCCCCGCGGCGATCTTCTGCAACGCCGGGATCTCCCATCAGATGAGCGCGTTCGACACCTATCGTGCGCTCACTTTTCTCGCGGCGATCACCGGCAACATCGGCGTCCCCGGTGGCGGCTGCAACTTCATGCACAACACCTGGCCCGGCGGACTCGACTTGCCGGCGCTCGCGGTGGAGACGCCGTCACGACGGGAGGCCCTGCCCGTCGGCCCCGACACCTTCGCCGAGTCGATCCTGACCGGACACCCCTACCGGCTCCGGGCGGTCATCCTCGAGGGCAATCCGCTGCTCTCGAGCGCCAACACCCAACGGGTGCAGGAGGCGTACCGCCAGCTCGAGTTCCTCGTCTACACCGGGCTCTTCCTCGAGGAGTCGGCGGCATACGCCGACATCGTGCTGCCGGTGACGAGCGGACTCGAGATGGAGACGGTCTACATGCGTCGCGACGACCGCGCGATCCGTTGGCAGAAACAGGCGGTGGCGCGCGTCGGCGAATCGAAGCCGGACGGAGAGATCTGGGTCGAGCTCGCGCACGCGATGGGTCGCGCGGAGACCCAGAACCCGGCTTCCTACTGGACCGACGCGTTTCCCGAGTCGTGGCGCGACTATCGCGTTCTCTGGGACGAGTTCGTCCGACACACTCCGGGCGTCGGAGGCATGACCCAAGCACGCATGGAGCAGCGCGCGGAGCCCCTTCGGTGGCCTTGCCCCGATGTCGATCACCCCGGCGTCAGCACGCTGTACCTGGACCACCCGAGCTGGTACCGCGCCCTCGAGTCCCTCGACGCGAGGCACCGCGGGAAGCGCTTCGCCACGCCGAGCGGCAAGGTCGAGATCCACACCGAGACGATCGAGCGCCGACTCGCGGACAGTGGCCACTCGAGTCTGCCGCGGTTCTACACCCACCCGGCGGTGACCGGATCCCATCCGACACTGCGTCACGAGGCACGACTCATCGCGAACCCGGTCAATCCGCACGCGCTGACCCCGAGCGCCACCCTCGTTCCCTCGGACGACACCCAACGCAGCGCGTACCCGTTGATGGGCATGATCGGTCGCCCGAGCGTCGTCCACTTCGCCGGCGTCACCCAATGGACGCCGCTGGGAAAGCAGCTCAACGGCGAACGCTTCATCCAGATCCACCCCGACGTCGCCCGGTCCGCCGGTATCGAGAACGGCGATCGAGTTCGCGTCGAGAGTCCCACCGGTTCCGTCCGCGGGACCGCGCTGATCTGGTCGGACATCCGACCGGACACCATCTTCGTCCCGAGCACCTTCGGCCCCGCTCAATCGGTCGGCGACGACTTCGGCCTCCCTCGGTACGAGTCGGCCAACGTCCTCACGGACGACCGCCACTTCGACAACCTTTCGGGCCAACAGGCCTACAAGTGCTTCGCCTGCCGCGTGGTCCGCGACGGGCTCCGAGCAGTCCGTTGAAAGACCCATTCCGGCCGAGAGCAGTTTTCCAACGGACTCCTAGACCGTCCGGCCCGGTGCGGTAGCCGTTCCCTCACACGGAACCCGGTCCGTCCGCCGAGATGTCCGCACGAGTCCTCCTGTCCACCGACGAATCGGGTACACCCGCGCTCATGACGCCGATGAACGACGACGACACGACCGCTCGGTTCCTCCAGCAACTCGCGCGCGCGCTCCACGTGTACGGTCTTCCGTCGCATCGGCTCGAGGAAGCGCTCCAAGGGATGGCCGAGGACCTCCACTGCGATGCGCAATTCCTGGTCACACCGACGGCGATCGTCTCATCGTTCGGCTCGGAGACGCGATTGCTGCGCATCGATGGCGGGGAGACGCATCTCGAGCGGCTCGCAGAATTGAACGAGATCATGTCCGCGGTCCGCGAAGGAGCGAGCTCCGTCGATGAGG
>JAGQRC010000692.1 GCA_020425835.1 Planctomycetota bacterium
CGGCGTCGCCTTCTCGGCGCGGACCAGCTTCCACTTCAAGCCGGTCGGGAAGCCCGCGCCGCCCATCCCACGGAGTCCCGAGGACTCCAGGTCGGAGATCGCGTCGTCGACCGTCGACCCTCCGGTCAAGAGTCGGCGAAACGTCCCGTAGTGTTCGGCGGGATCATCGTAGATGTTCGCTTCCCATGTCGCCGGTTTCGGCGCGGGGTGCGGGGCGGCGGGCGATCCGCTCGTCAGCGCCGCGACGCGCTCGTCGACTTCTGCTTCGTGGTCGAGGTTCACGGGGTCGTGACCGACGAATCCCGCCGGTGCGCTCTCGCAGCGGCCGATGCACGAGACCTCGCGGATCTCCACGTCGTCGCGCTCGGCATAGGTCTGTCGCAATCGAGCACAGGCCGACTTCCCGCCGGCGAGCATGCAGGACAGATCGCGGCAAACGTCGATCTGAACCCGTTTCGGGGCATCGCGTCGGAAGTGTGTGTAGAAGGTCGAGACGCTCTCGATCCGGTGGAGAGGAACGCCGAGTCGCCGGGAGAGTGCTCGCAACGAGTCCTCGCGGAGCCAGCCCTCCTTCTCTTGGAGGAGTGTCAGCTCGTGAATGATCGATCCAGTGCGGTGGCATTCCATGGGAGCACCTCGGCGAAATCGAGAGCGGAGATGGAGTGACGAGTGTCGTCGAACTCCACCGTCTTATAGCGCAGCCTCGGGGCCCGAGACAACCCGCCGGGGTCGCCAACCAAGAGTGGTTCGAGGGATCGGAGCCGGTATCCTGGTTTCCGCGGGCTCTCCGGCGACTTCGAGGGAAGCTCGCGACCTCGTCGCGGCTCGCGATGGAGTGCGTGTCGTGCGCGGAGGTCGAACGAGGAGAAACGTTTTCGTCGTCCGGTGGGGGGATCCTCGTCAAGGAGGGCGGTTCACGACCCGGCCCTCGAGAAGGAGTGTGTGCCATGCTGCGAATTCCATCGGAACCGTGGAGCTCGTCTCGTCGAGTTGCTCCTCTGGGGTGGATCCTCGGAGTGGCGATCGGGGTCCTCGCTTCGTCGGGCCGTGTCGAGGCCATTCCGGCGATCGCTTTCATCCGAGGGGACGTCGACCAGGACGGCTCGATCTTGATCAACGACCCCATCCTGTCCCTGGTCGGGATCTTCACGCCCGGCGCCAGCATCCCGTGCGTCGCGGCCGCGGACGCCAACGACGATGGTCTTTGGAACGTCGCCGACCCGGTGTACCAACTGAGCTATCTCTTCATCGCCGGCGCGCCCCCGCCCCCGCTCCCGTTCCCCGACTGCGGCGTCGATCCGACCTTCGACGCCTTGGATTGTCAGGAGATCGCCTGCCAGCCGTCGTTCTCCTGGCCCGCGTTCGTTCTCAATGCGCCGACCGCGACGGGAAGCGGTGTCGACTCGATCCTGGAGATCGACCTCGGATCGGGCATCGAGGCGGTGGGAACACTGTTCACCGCAAGTACGGGAGAGACGCTCCGGTTCTTGGAGTATGACTTCGATGTCTGGGTCGTCCGGTCGACGGCGACCGCTCAGGAGATCCTGCGAATCGACTCTCTCGACGGCTCGATCATCGACACGTACGGCGGTGTCACGGGCGAGATCGTCGGCATGGTGATCGATGACTTCTCGCGGCTGACCGTGGCGACGATCGACTCGACCGCTTCGACCACCGAGGTCGTGCGTCTCGATCCCTTCTCGTCGTGGGCGTCGGTGGTGTTGTGGGAGGCGCCGGAGGTCTACACGGTCATCGATCTCGCCGCCGACTTCTCCGGCAACGTCTACCTCTCCGGGTCCAACACGACCCAGAGCGGTGTCTTCCGGATCGACGGAGGAGGGGTCGGGTCCTTGTGGCTGCCGAATCCGTTTCCCGGCACCGTTCATTCCGTGCCGTTCGGGTTGCTCTACCACGCGACGACGCCAGCCGGCGGGATCCTCGGCTACGAAGGCTACGACGAGTTCGGGGTACCGGTCGACTTCGGATCGGTGGAGGGCTACACCGACGCGCCCGGAGAAATGGGCGCCCTCTTCCAGCCCGTCATCCCGGTGCCCGCCGTGAACGAGGTGCTGCTCCTGGACTTCGGCTTCCCGGTCGGCTCGTTGACGGCCGCGGACGGCCTCGATCATCCGATCGACGTCGCGACGACTCCGTACATCGCGGTGCCGTGACCGGCTCGCCAGGGGTTCAGCTGCCGATGTACTTCGCGTAGAACGCTCGGGCGCGCTCGACTTCGTCGGTCCCCTTGATGACGGCGCGGCCGTCCGGGAAGAGGGTGCACTCGAGCGCGTCCGCCTCGAAACGGAGAAGGTACGCGTTGGCGCGCACCGACTGGTTGCGCACCGCGCCTCGTCCGGCGAGCTGCTCGGCGAACCGGTCGAGATCGATCGAACCGGGCTGTCCCGGCGTCACCTGCACGGCGTTTCGACCACACAGCGCGATACTGGTCGACGTCACCTCTCCGCGGAGGAAACGGTACTCGCCCGCGCCGCAGACCGCGCAATCCGGGTTCCGGTCCAACTCGAACGTTCGGTACTGGTGTCGCCAGAGGTCGACGGTGATCAAGCCGCGAGCGAGGGACTCCCGAGCTCCGACGAGGAGCTTCATCGCCTCGACCGCCTCGAGCGCGGCGACGACGCCGACGGCGGGACCGATCACCCCGGCCGTGTCGCAGGTTCCGGTGCTCCCCGGAGCGGGCATCTCCGGCACGACACAGGCGAAGCACGGCGTTTGACCCGGGACCACCGCGAGCACCATACCGTGGCTCGCGACCACGCCACCGTAGACCCAAGGTCGACCGGCATCGACGCAGGCATCGTTCAGCAAGTAGCGCGTCTCGAAGTTGTCGGTGCCGTCGATGACCAGGTCGACATCCTCGATGAGTCCGCGCA
>JAGQRC010000693.1 GCA_020425835.1 Planctomycetota bacterium
CTCGCCGATCGGCCGCGTCGTGTCGATGACCCGATGGCGCCGGACACCGGAGACGGCACCGCTCCCCTCGTCGACATCGGAGCCTTCGAGCGCCAAGTCCTCTGCGACATTCCCGTTTTCCTCGCTCAGCCGGCCTCCGCGACCGCTTGCGTCGGTGATGTCGTCGAGTTCGTCGTCGGAGTCGTGAGCGGTGGGGTCGTCGAGTATCAATGGATCCACGACGACGTGGAGATCCCGGGCGCGATCGACGACACGCTGATCGTCGACGTTTCCGGACGGTCGAGTTTCGGGACCTATCGAGTGGTCGTCTCCCATCCCTGGGGAGAAGTGTCGAGCGACAGCGCGCAGCTCATCGAGGCGGCCGACTGCGACGCCGACTTCATTCGCGGCGATGCCAATGGCGATGGATCGATCGAGATCTCGGACGCGGTGGCTCTGTTGTCCCACATCTTCCTGGGCGTCGACGCTCCGTGTGTCGCCGCTCTGGACATCGATGATGATGATCGGGTGGTGATCACCGACGCGGCCGTGTTGATCTCGTACCTGGTGACCGGAGGCTCCCCACCCGCGCCGCCGTTCCCTGGCTGTGGTGTCGACCCCTCGGGGGGCCGACTCACCTGTGACGAGAGTCCCACCTGTCCGTGAATCCGGACTCACGTGCCGTGCGGACGCGAGCTTACGAGTCCTGAGGGCAAGCGGCGGGAGGGACGGAGTGCACGGGGAATGCCCCGTCTCCCCGTTGGTTGACCTCGTGCGGTCCGAGCACCTATACTCGGCCCGGAATGAACGAGGGCCCTCGTGTCCTCCGTCTGGTGTGTGATTCTCCCGGACCGTTCTCGAAGCGATCGACCGCCGCGCGATGCCCGTGCTTGCGACGGGGCCCCGGCAGCTTTCATGGAAGTCGCATCGGTTTCCGGTGCCCCGGGAGTTCGTTTCCATCCGGCCGCGTCGCGGTGAGCGTCGGACCGACGCCGCGCAGGCTCCGTGCTCTCGGGTCCGAACGGACCTGCTCTCGATCGCTCGGTTCTTCAGGTTTCTCTTCCGCGGTTCCTGGACTTTGTTCCTTGTGGCTCTGGACAGCGATGTCCTCCGGATCGGAGGACGCAAGACGCGAGGCGCCGCGACTCCGACACGGTCGGCGAACGTGGAGCTCGCTCCGGCACGAACGTCGTGGGGCGTCGACGGGAGTCCGATGAAGATCCTGGTTCGGCTCGTGGCTTGGCTCTCGTTGTCGATCTCCGGGCCCGGTCTCCTCCTCGCAGGCGGACCGGCCTTGACGATCTCCAGTGCGACACTGTCCGGCTATGCGCCTCAATTGCTCGAAGTGCGCCTGGACAGTCCGGAGCCCGTCGAGAGCTTCGTCCTCGCGCTCGACTACGATGCCACGCAGATCGCCGTGTTGTCGATCGACACCGCTGGCGTGGCGGCGTCGGCCGGACTCGTGGTCGGCCAGATCTACCCGGACTCGGGTGGGCTGGTGCTCGCCGTCGTGATGGATGAGACCGGCGCGGGAGGGGTGTCCATTCCGGCCTCGACGGATGCCCTGGTCGCCGAGATCCAGATCGTCGCCTTGGACCTCGCCCCGATGACCACCGCGATCGAGTTCGTCGACGGCGTGTACGGCGAGCCCCTCGCGTTCAACCGACTCGAGGTTCCGAGCGGTGTCATGCCGGTTCCGGACTCGCGCTCGTCGGCGGAACGGTGGCGGGTGGGCCGCCCCCTCCCGATCGATTCGTGATCGAGGACGCGACCATCGAGAGCCTGTCCACCGGACCCGTGCGCATCCTGATGGACAACCCGAGCGGTCCGGTCGAGGGCTTCTCGATGGCGATCGAGCACGACGGTGCCGCGCTCTCGTTGGAGGGCATCTCGCTGGACGGCACGGAGACGGAGGCCGTGGGGGCGGAGTTCGTCCAATTCGAGCTCGACCCGGTCGGAGGAGCGGGGGGCACGCTCGCCGTTCTTCTCGACTTCGAGACTCCACTGTTGGGTCAGACCATCGCGCCGGGGGCGGCCATTCCGATCGCGAACTTCGAGTACCGAGCGCTGGCCGACCTCGTTCCGGGCGTCGACCCCGATGAGATCACCACGCTGCAGTTCGTCGATGGCGTCCTGGGTTTCCCACCGTTCGAGAACGTGATGCTGGTCCTCGGAGTCTCCCCCGGGGTTCACCCGGACTTGGTATCGGGCACGGTGACCGTGGTGCCCCTGCCCGAAGTGACGCCCACCGACGTTACCTTCTACGTCGGTGGCTCGACCCTCGAGCTCGGTCCCGACGGACTCCCGACGACGGCGGCACCCCTCGTTCTGAGGGGAGGGCAGACCGAAGTCTGCTTCTACTACACGAGCGCGTTCAACGTTCAGGGGTTCCAGTTGGCGATCTGCTACGACTGCGAACTCCAGATCGGCGCGGTCAGCATCGAGGACACGATCGTCGACGAGATCGGGGCGGAGTTCGTCAACTTCCAGATCGACAGCGATCCGTTCGACGGCGACGGCTGCGAGCTCATCATCGGTATCCTGCTCGATGCGCTGCCGCCGTTCGACGGGCAGACGCTCCCACCGACGGACATCCCTCTGCAGATTGCCTGCGTCGACGTCACCGTCGTCGACGAGCCGATCTGCGAGCCGGACCCCGGCGCGGTGTACGGCGGAGTGGAGTTCTTCTGCGGGCCCGCGGAGATGGACCTCGGCGCCGATGGGCGTCCGCTCGATCAGAGCATCTACGGCGAGCCCGGCGGCCCGGTCGACATCTGCTTCTACTACACGAGCGATCTGCCGGTGCAGGGTTTCCAGCTCGCGGTCTGTTACGACTGCGCCCTGACCGTGTCGACGTTCGGCATCGACGGGTCGATCGTCGAGGACGTGGGCGCGGA
>JAGQRC010000694.1 GCA_020425835.1 Planctomycetota bacterium
CGGAGGTGGGGGTACCCTTGGAGCTGGTCTCACGATCCGTCGTGGCCTGCTCTGGCCGCGATCTCCCCCCACGACGATGCTCCAGTGAGGTATCCCGATGCGCGCGTCGACCGTTCTCACTTGCCTCGTGATGCTGTTGCCCCTGCCCCTCGCGCACGCCGAGCTCCCGCCCGGTTTCCAGCGCACGGTCCTGCTCGGGGACCTCTGCAAGCCGACGTCGCTGGTCGCCACTCCGGACGGTCGCCTGTTCGTCGGCCTCGTCGGGGGCACGATCCGCGTGATCGACAATGGCGTCCCGTTGCCCGACCCCCTCGTCGAACTCGACGTCGTGGAGGACAACGAGCAGGGGCTCGTCGGCATGGAGCTCGGACCCGACTTCGCGACCACTGGCGCGCTGTACATCTACTACACCGCGCCGCCCGACGTCCGGAACCGAGTGAGTCGCTTCACCGTGGTCGGCAACAGCATCGATCCCGCGTCCGAGTTCGTGGTGTGGGAGAACGCTCCGTCCATCACGGTCGGCCACCAGGGCGGCGGCCTCGCCTTCCATACGGATGGCACGCTCTTCATCGCGACGGGCGATCAGGGGAGCAGCGGCACCGCGCAGATGCTCGACAGCCAGCACGGGAAGATCCTGCGCGTGAACCCGGACGGCTCGATACCCGCCGACAATCCGTTCGTCGGGTTGCCAGGCATCGATCCCGCCGTGTGGGCCCTCGGCCTGCGCAATCCCTATCGTCTCTTCTTCGACGAGCTCGAGGGCGATCTCTGGATCGGCGACATCGGATCGTCGGGTGGTCCGGCGTGGGAGGAGATCGATCTCGGCCTCGCGGGTGGCAACTACGGTTGGGCCGACTCGGAGGGTGAGAACTGCTACGTCGCCGACTGTTCGGCGTACATCGAGGCCGTCCACCAGTACCGTCACGATGACCCCTTGTTCGCGACCCCGACACTGAACGCGTGCGTGATCCTCGGCCCCGTGTATCGAGGCGGGAACTTCCCTGCCGAGTACGAGGGGGACCTCTTCTACGGCGACTGGTCGGGGGAGTGGCTTCGTCGGCTCGAGTTCGACGACGTGACCGGTGCGGTCACGGCGGACGTCCTGTTCGACTCCGCGCCGGACGGGGGCGACGTCGCCGACATCGTGCAGGGGCCCGACGGCGCGCTCTACACCGTGTCGGTCGGTGTGATCTGGTGCTTCCCACCCGGCTTGGGAACGGTCGAGAAGATCGAGTGGGTCGGCACCCCTCCGGATGTCGTCGCCAACGTCGACGACCCGAGCGGGAGCGAACCCCACGCGGTCCAGTTCTCGAGCGCGGGAACCGTGGACATCGATGGCGAACCCCTGCCGCTGACATACCTCTGGACGTTCGGCGACGGCGGCACGTCGACCGATGCATCGCCGGATCACGTCTACACCGAGCCGGGGCTCTTCCTCGCGACGCTCACCGTGAGCGACGGACAGTACACGGTGGCCAGCGATCCGATCGAGGTCTTGGTCGGAGATCCTCCGCAACTCCGACGCGGCGACTGCAACGGAGACTCGGGGTTCGACGTGGCCGACGCAGTCCATCTCCTGTCGACGCTCTTCGGTGGCGGGGGCTCCATCGACTGTGCCGACGCGTGCGACGCCAACGACGACGGGGGGATCGACATCAGTGACCCCATCTCGATGCTCGACACCCTGTTCGGCGGTGCGGGGCCATTGTCGCGGCCCTACCCCGGCTGCGGGCCCGACCCGGGTCTCGATGGTCTCGGCTGCGTCACCCCGGCTTGCCCGTGAGGCCCCCGGGCGGGCCCTCTCGCCCCAGCCGCGCTTGGGGCTGAGCCCCCTTTCGTTTAACCTGGAGTCCGCTCGTGAGCGCTCGGCGGTCGTTCGGGGCTTCGAGCGAGTCTCGCGTACGCACTCAGCTCGAGGGGTTGGTTCGATGGTTCAACGTTTCGTGCGGCCGATTCACCCGACCGCGTGGACTACGGGTCGAATCGCAGGGGCGTTGCGGGCGGGGGTCGTGCTGACTCTCGCGTGGACGGTCCCGACGCTCGGCAACGATGCCGAGCTCTCGGCGATGGCGTCGAAGGGATCGGTCGACCTCGACTACCGGATCTACCGCGACTGGTCGATCGAGCTTCCGGCCGAACGCTTCGACAAGGTCGGCGACGGCTTCGCCATTCCGTTCAGTCAGGCCGACAAGTACGTCGCCCGATTGGAGGGGACCGCGCTCGGTGTGGACACCGACGGCGACGGTGAAGTCGACGTTCGCGCCGAGGGGGAGAAGGGACTCGTCGCACTCCGCGGCCAGACGGACTCGGGTCGTCCCTTCAAGTACGCGCTACGGCTCGACTCGAGCCGCGGGTGGCGATACACGGTCTCCGGGGCGATGGTCGGCCGAATCGGTGCGACCAAGATCCAACTGATCGACCAGAACAACAACGGCCGGTACGACGACTTCGGCGAGGATGCGATGGTCGTCGGGCGCGGTCGGTCGGCGAGTTTCCTCTCGCACGTGATCCGCGTCGACGACCAGCTCTACGCGATCGACGTCAGTCCGGATGGCTCGCGCGTGGACTACCGTCCGTTCGATGGGCCGGTGGGCCGTCTCGACGTGATCTCGAAACTCGACACCAAAGCGAAGTTGGCGGTGCTGGTGATCCGCAGCCTCGACGGTCGCCACTCGTTCGAGCTCTCGGGCGAGAAGGGCGCGGTGGAGGTTCCCGCGGGCACCTACGCGTTGCACTCCGGGAAGCTCGCACTCGGTCCCACGCGCGTTTCGGTGCGAGCGGGGCGGTCGAAGTCGTTCCGCGTCTCCGCGGACGAGACGCGATCGTTGGCCTGGGGTGGGCCGCTGCGCATCGAGTACCAGTACCAGAAGGAGG
>JAGQRC010000695.1 GCA_020425835.1 Planctomycetota bacterium
TTGAGGGAGAGCGCACCGTAGGCCCGCAGGCTCTTCATGGCTGTCCGTGGTTTCCTGCCTATGACCGCGCGTCGCAGTGGGGTCGACCGAGGCGAATCGCCAGGTTCCGGCCGACCGGTGCTCCGACGAGCCCCCGGAAATCGACGTGTTCGGGCTCGTGGCGGGGTGCGGGTAGTAGACATCGACCGAGAATCGGAAGCTACCCAAAAAGGGGAGCGGCGCTTCGCGGGTGTCGACCCTCGCGATCGTCAGCGTCGCTCCGAGCGCGATGCGTCGCCGGTGGGGCGGGATGCCCCAGGGCAACGTCCCGAGCGATCCGCGCGGTCACGCGCACGCGACCTTGGCCGCGCCGCACCACTCGACAAAGGCCCGGAGCCCCTCCTCGATCGAGGTCGTCGGCTCGTAGCCGAGCTGCTCGCGGGTCGACGCGATGTCGGCGCAGGTGCGGGAGACGTCCCCGGGCTGGTCGGGACGCGCGTCGATCCTCGGTTCGACATCGAGGAGCTGAGCGAGTGTCTCGACGAGCTCTTTCAACGAGACCATCCGACAGTTGCCGAGGTTGTAGATCTCGTAGCCCCGGTGGTGATCGAGGGCGCTCAGGACGCCGTCGACGATGTCATCGATGTAGGTGTAGTCGCGCTGCGACGATCCATCGCCGAACATCGGGATCGGCTGACCGCTGGCGAGCAGACGAGTGAACTTGTGGATCGCCATCTCCGGACGCTGTCGCGGGCCGTACACGGTGAAGAAGCGCAGGCAGGCGATGTCCATGCCGTAGAGATGGTGGTACGTGTGCGCGATCAGCTCTCCGGCGCGTTTGGTGGCCGCGTACGGGGACACCGGACGATCGACCGGATCGGTGACCCGGAACGGCGTCTCGGTGCGCTCCCCGTAGACCGACGACGAGGACGCGAAGACGAACGTGCGGATGCCCGCCTTCCGGGCGAACTCCAGGACGTTCGAGGTGCCGGCGATGTTGACGTCGGCGTAGAGCGCCGGGAGTTGGATCGACGGGCGGACGCCCGCGCGTGCGGCAAGGTGGATGACCGCGTCGATCGAGTGGCGCTCCGCGATCTCGCCGAGCATCGACGCGTCGCGGATGTCCCCGCGGTAGAAGGTGAAGGTCGGCTGGTTGCGCAGCGGCGCGATGTTCTGACGCTTGATCTCCGGGTCGTAGTAGTCGTCGAGACTGTCGAGGCAGACGACCTCGTCGCCGCGCGCGAGTAGCGCCTCGCAGACGTGGCTCCCGATGAATCCGGCGCCGCCGGTGACCAGCACAGTTCGGCTCATGGAGCGACCCGCTCTTCCGTTGCGGAGGTTCCCTCGCCGACGCGAACCGGACGGACGCGAGGGTGCTCCTCTACTTCGGTCGCATCTCGCGCGCGGTCCAGGGCCGTCTCGACAATAACTCGGCGCTCGGCGGTGCTTCTCCGCCGTTCCCTCGGCTGCAGCTCGGTCGCGACGTCTTCGCGGGGCGCCTCAGCTCCGATTCGCGGCGTCCTTCCGATAACGCGTCGGGTCGGGCACGCCGGCGCGCTCGAACCCGCGCCGTCGCAGTCCGCAGGAGTCACAGGTGCCGCAGGCGAGTCCTTCCTCATCGGCGCGGTAGCACGAGACCGTGAACGAGTAGTCGACGCCGAGCTCGACCCCGCGTCGGATGATGGCCGCCTTGTCCAGTTCGACGAGAGGCGCGTGGAGGCGGAAGTGGGGAACCCCGTCCTCCGGAGTGGTGCCCGCCTTCGTCGCGAGGTTCGCCGTGCGGGCGAACGCGTCGAGGAACGCCGGCCGACAGTCCGGATAGCCCGAGTAGTCGAGTGCGTTGACGCCGATGTAGATGTCCCGCGCACCGCGCGCCTCGGCGACGGCGACCGCGAGCGACAGGAAGACCAGGTTGCGGGCCGGCACGTAGGTCGATGGGATCCCGCCGCTCCCCGCCCCCTCGGCCGGTTCGTCCGGGACTTCTCCCTCTCCGAGGAGCGACGAACCGCCGATCGAGGAGTAGGGGAGGTCGAGCACCACCAACGATCCCGAGAGCCCGCGGCTCGCGGCGATGCGCTGCGCGTGCTGGACCTCGACCTCGTGGCGTTGGCCGTACCGGAAGACCAAGGGGATCGGTCGGAAGCCATCCGCTTCGGCGATCGCGAGCACGGTCGTCGAGTCGAGCCCGCCGCTGGCGAGGACGATCGCGGAAGGCGATGAGGATCGGGTCACGTCGGTCTCCTGGTTCCGGCGGCGCGACTTCGTCGCGTCCGCACGGTTCTTTCGCGTCCGTCACCGAAAACCACTACCATGGCCCGCGCGAGGTGAGCCCTTGAGGATCGTGCTTTTCGCCGGACAACTGTCCTACTCGAATCCCGCCTTGTACACCGTGGCGTTGACCCGGGGACTCGTCGACCGCGGTCACGACGTCCAGGTGGTCGTCCACGGTGGACCGCTCGCCGATCGGCTCGAGGAGATCGGTTGCGAGGTCTACCGCTTCCGATCGGGGTTCCTCGCGCAGCGTCGGCTCGCCCAGTTCCTCCGAGAGTTCAAGCCCCAGATCTCCCAGGCCACGGGGGGGCAGCTCGCGCTCGCCACCGGCGCACGGCTCGCCCGAGCGGCCGAGGTCCCGCTCATCCATACCATTCACGCGTGGCTCAGTCAGGACCAGGCCGAACGCTATCCACCCGAGGTGGCGCACTTCGTCGTCGTCAACCAGACGCTCCGCGAGCACCTCGTCAACGAGCGCAACGTCCGCAAGACGATGATCCGCGTCATCCCGTACGGCGTCGAGCCGCAGGAAATCGCGCGGGTCAGTCACGAGGAGAAGATCCCGGTCATCGGCACGGTGGGCCGGTTGGCGCAGGGTCGTCGGCACGACGAGTTCATCCGC
>JAGQRC010000068.1 GCA_020425835.1 Planctomycetota bacterium
CCTGGCGCGAGAGGAATCCAAGACCGCGTGCTGGTTCCGGGACGACGAAGGGATATCGGAGATCCCGCTCGGCTTTCCCAGAAAAACCTCCAACTCTCGGAACGACCTCCCCGAAGCTGGGAATCGAGCCGTGGGTCGAAGGACATGCCGGAAAAAAGCCGCCTACACACCCTGAAAAACGTCGAATCGGACCACGGTGAGCATTTCACCCGAACCGAATGGGACGCCGGCGGCTATTCTCGGCTCTCGTGATTCTCACGATTGCACCGGCGGGGTCAAGCTGGGATCCTGGCAATCCGTCCAGGATCGGCGGCGCACGGCGCGACCGGCCTCCCGTCGGAGCCGAACCCGAACGAGGCGCGCGGTCGTCGTGGATGCGGTCGTCCCCGCTTTCAGGGGTTCTCTCAGGGACTGTGGGGTCCTCGTGTGGGGTCCGTCTGCGGGTCCGCGCGGGATCGATGGAGCACCGGCGAGGAGGAGCCAGCGATGAGACTTCGACATCGGTCGCGAGGAGACGGCGACCGATCGGCACCGCAGCGACCCGAGCCGGAAGGGTCGACGGACGGGTTGATCCGCCGACGCTCGGCCTGGGGCCGATTCACCGGGGTTCCGCGGCTCATCGGGATCGCCGGGCTGCTGATCTTCGTGGCAGCGAACGTGATTGCCGCGGATCACCGAGTGCTCTCGCTCACCATCCACGAGACGACCGGCCGCTCTTCCGCCCCACGGGAGGTCGACTCCAAGGTCGACCTGAACGCCTGGACCTGGGAGAGCGCCGCCGGGAAGCGCAAGGGGGGACAGCGCATCGTCTACACCTGGAGCTCCCCGGATGGGTCCGCGGCCCTTCGACTTCCGATCGGCTGCCTGGAGATCGACCGCAAGGGGCAACCGCGCCTGAAACTGGTCCACCCCCTGGAGCCCCTGACCGGGACACTGCTGCAGGTGTTCGGCGTCGACCAGCTGGTCCCCGAAGAGCGCCTGCGAAGTCGAACGCCGGGCGAGGACCGCATCGAGGGCTTCGGTCTGCGCATGAACGCCAAGATCCCGGTCACCTACGAGGTCGACGAGAGCACCGAGAATCCAGACGAGCTGATCTACCGCGTCGAGATGGTGGGCGATCCAGTCGAGTCCTCCTTCGGGCGCAATCGAATCGTCGTCTCCGCGCTGCACCACGAGCTGGTCTTCGACAAAGAGTCCCTGAGGCTCGTGCGCGGCATCTGGTCCCGAGCGGCAGCCATGCATGCGGGGTCGAACATCCTGCGGCTCGACTCACGGATCGAGCTGGTCGAGAAGAGCCACCGCGAGCTGACTCCGGCGGAGCAGGGGGTGATCGAGAAGGAATACGCGATCCTCGAGCCGATCGCGTTGGCGACCCTGCCGGGTGGTGGCGACGACGACATCGACAAGCTGCAGGTCACGCTCACCCAGTACGAGCAGAAGCACCCCAAGAGCCCGTTCCTCCCGTCGATCCCGAGCCTGGCCGCGGCCCTCGAACAGCGGGTCGCCGCGCTCGACCGCCCCAAGGACCCATCGGTCCTCGGCAAGGCGCTGGTGGGGAAGAAGGCCCCCGAGTTCAAGCTCAAGGATTTGGAGGGGCGCGACGTCTCGCTCGCCGATTTCACTGGTAAGATCCTGCTGATCACGTTCTGGGGCTACGCCTGACCGTCCTGTCGCGCGGAGGCTCCGCGCATCAGCCAGATCCAGAAGCGCTACCGGGACAGCGGTCTGCAGGTGCTCGCGATCGACACCGACAACAGCTCGCCGGAGATCCTGAAGCGCTTCGTCGCACAGCACGACCTCCAGCAACGCATGCTGGTCAACGGGAACGGCGTGGCGAACGAGAAGTACTACGCCCCGCGCTTCCCGACCAAGTACTGGGTGGACCGATCGGGCACCATCGTCGCCCGTCACTACGGCGCCCAGACCGTGGAAGACATCGAGGCGCAGTTGAAGTCGCTTCTGAAGTAGTCGGTCTCCTCAGAGATCCGAGCTTCGCCGCGGGCGACAGCCCCACGATCCCGTGACGCTCGGGGTCGGGGACACAGAATCGCACACTCGGCATGCCGCCGGCCGCCTCGGCCCGGCGGCAGCCAGCATCCTGAACCGGGCGCGACGCCGAGTCGCGCCGACTCGAGAACGGAGGAGTCCGACAATGCGGACGGAAGAAACCTCGCGGCCGTTCCCGTACCGAGGGCCATCGTACTGGGGGGGACGACTCCGAACTGGGCTGACTCGATCCGGATGGACGCTCGCGCTGCTCGTCGGCGTCGTCTCCCATGGTGGAATCGCGTGGGCGCAGTCGTGCTACGTTTCGACGCTGTACACATCGAGCCGGGACGACGCGATCGTCCGCGAGATCGATGCCGACACGCTCGTCACGATCCAGGAGTTCGTGATCGATCTCGGACCGGCCAATCCCGTGGCCGGTGTCCCGGGCATCGCGAAGGACCCGACGAGCGATAACTTCTACCTGCTGGTGCAGGGCTCGGTGCCGCCGGGCGCCCCGCCCTTCCTCGCGACCTGGGATCCGCTGAACCAAGTCGTCGATGTGATCGGCAGCACGGTGGTCAACTTCGACTGCCTCGACGTGAACGCGGGCGGGTTCCCGCACGCAGTCGCTCTCGGCTCCGCGAGCCCGCCGCGATCGTTCTGCGAACTGAGCCTGATCTCGGGTGCCCCGATCGACCTGTGCACCGCGGACAACGTCGCGGAGGGACAAGGCCTCGCCTACCACCCGGGCACCGGCGCGTTCTTCAGCGCGTCGAGCACCATGGGGTCGACGTTCGCCGAGCTCGACGTCACGTCGCCGGGCAGCCTCTGCGGCCAGACCGCGTCGCCGCTTCCGGTCGCGCTCAGCGGCTCGAACGTCAGCGCCATCTGCTGGTCCGAGTCGGCTTCCGCGTTCCTCTGGAAGGTCGGCGGAGCGGGCGGGAATCTCTACTCGCTCGACCTCGCGGGGAACGAGTCGCTGCTCGGGACACTCGACCACAACGCGACCGACATGACCCTCGTCGCGGTCCCGACGCCGTGCGTCGGCGTGAACTTCCAGCGCGCGGACGCGAACGGGGATGGCGGCGTGGACATCGCGGACGCGGTGTTCATCCTCGCCGGTCTCTTCATCCCGGGTTCGCCGGGCGGCGACTGCATCGACGCCAATGACGTCAACGATGACGGGACGGCGGACATCTCGGATGCGGTCTTCCTGCTGAGCTCGCTCTTCATCCCGGGTAGCGCGGCTCCGCCGCCGCCGACCGCGGGTGTGGAGTGCTCGGTGGACCCGACCGCCGACGCCCTCGACTGCGCCTCATACACCTGTCCCTGAGGTCGCTCCGACCAGACGGGACTTCGGCCGGAGGCCCGAGACGCCTTCCGATCGCGAACGAGCCGGGGACCCTCCCCGGCTCGTCTCGTTTTCGGGGCGTGACTCAAGGGCTGCGCCGTCGCTGACCGGTGTCCCGGCGACGACTCCGGTGGGATCGGCGCGCTCAACCCGCTGAAGCGGTGGCGATCTCGTCGCGGAGACGTTGCGCCCAGCTGCTCGTCGGGTCGTGCCGGAAGTAGCGCAACGCGTGACGGCTCGCTTCCGCCGTCTCCCCCACTGCCAGGAGCGCCTCCGCGAGGTTGTAGTTCGCGTCGGGATAGTCCGGTGCGATCTCGAGCGCGTTGCGATACGCGGCGATCGCCTGCGGGTACCGCTCCTCCTCCATGTAGAGGCTGCCGAGGTTGTTCCACGCTTCGACGTAGTCCGGGTCGAGGTCGATCGCCCGCTCGAACTCCGCGCGCGCGCCGTGGCGGTCGGACCCCTCGTAGAGCGCGTTACCGAGATTGAAGGCGATCTCCGCGTCGTCGGGATCGTGTCGCTGCGCACGACGGTACGCCTCGATCGCTCCGCCGAGGTCTCCCGCCTCCTCCAGATCGACGGCGTGGTCGAACCACTGGCGCGCATCGTCGCCCTGCTGGAGCCGACGGTACTGCTCCAAGTCGGCGATGGCGGCGACAGGCGCGCGGCTCTCTCCCGACTCCACGGCGACCGGCCTCGGCGGCTCTTCGGGCGGATCCGCGTCGCCGAACAACGCGAGCTGACCGCTGGAGTCGGCGAGCACGCCATCGTCGAGCTCGACGAACAGCTCCCCATCGCGCTCCACGAGCCCGAGCTCCGCCAGCGACGCGGTCGACTCGGGTAGCCACTCCTCGATCTTCCGCAGGCTCCTCGCGACTGCCGCCGAGGAGAGTCCACGACGCATCAGTTCGCGCAGCATCTTGATCGCGGAGACCTGTTGGAACGAGAAGTAGTCGACGCGGTCGACGCTCCGAGCCGGTTGCAGTAGCCCCCGACGCACCCAACTGCGTAGCGTGGACGCCGGCAGGTCGAGAAAACGGCCGAGCTGGATCGCGGTGTAGAGTCCCTGCCGCTCGGTGGTCTCCTCATCGCCCTCCCCGGCGGCGACCGCCTCGAGGAACTGCTGCTCCCCGACGACCACGAGCGGGTAGCCTCGCTCACGCAGTGACTGCGCCTTGCTCAGTGACTCGGTCGGTGCGCCATCGCGATGGAGCGGCAGGCCGTCCTGCCCGACGACGACGATGTCGGTCGACCGGCTCGGAACGCGCACGACCTCCCCACCCCGCGCCTCGATCCAATCGGCGAGGGCGTCGTGAGTCATCGCGGCGAAGCGCCCGGTCAGCGCGATACGCTTGCCGCGGAGGTCGATGGGACCGATGGGCTCACTGGGCAACGGAAACCCCATGATCTCAGGGGCGAGGTCGGTGGCGGGATTCCGGGCCTCGTCGGTATCTCGGTCCGTGGTCGACGGACTCGAACACGATCGGAACGCAAGGACGGCGGAACTCCTTCGAGGAGCTCGACGAGGCCAGGAAGTTAACCGGCAGTGCGGCCGCAACTCAAGAGCGCGCGACGCCTCTTCGTCTCTTCCTTCGCTCGCCCCACCGGCGGCGTCACTCGCTACTCGATCATGCCCTCGAAGACCGGCGACCGGAGCTGACCTGCAGACGTCCACTCGAGAAAGCTCACGGTGCAGTAGAACCCCGGCTCGAGCCAGATGGCGTCGGGGTGTCGGACCTCGACGATCGGCGTCGACCGTCGGTGCTCGCCGAACCGCTCCGCCAGGGCGCGACGCAGCGCGTGGGTGAAACCGCTGCCCACCCGGCCGACCGGGACGAGCACCCCGTCGACCTCGGCCGCGAGCACCAGACTGCGAAGGTCGCGCTCGCCATCGGGCAGGTATCCGATGATCGCGCACGGCAGACGGTGCCGCTTCTTGATCTTGATCCAGGTGTCGGCGCGCTGACCGGGAACGTAACGACTGGAGAGCTTCTTGGCGACGACGCCCTCGAGCCGAGCCGCCTGCGCCTGCTCGAAGTACGAGAGCCCAGGACCGATGACGCCGTCCGAGAGGATCAACCGCGGATCGGGGTGGGCCTCCAGAAGGGTTCGGAGCCGATCGCGGCGCTCGACCAGCGGAAGATCCAGGATCGGCTCGCCGTCGACGTAGAGCAGGTCGAACAGGAGGTACGTCGCGGGGATCTCGCGAGCGAGTTGCGCGGCACGTCGGTCCCCACGCGCCTGCTCGCGTTGCAGCATCAGGTGGAACTGAGGTCGTCCTTCGCGATCGAACGTGGTGATCTCCCCGTCGAGTACCGTTCCACCGGGAAAGCGCGACAGTCCGTGGAGCTCCGGGTACTTCGCCTTCAGCGGATTACGCCGTCGGTTCAGAAGGCGGTAGTCCCCATCGTCGACGAACGCGAGCGCGCGCGTCCCGTCCCACTTGATCTCGAAGATGGTCGTCGAAGGGCTCGCCGGTACTGGCGAGCATCGGTGGGATGAACTCGGGCAGGTCCGACATTGCTCGCGGGTCTTATCCCGCGCCGCTCTTCTTGCGCTTCTTCGCCGCGGACTTCTTGGTCGACTTCGACGCGATCGCGCCCGCGGCGTTCTCGACGCTCGCCTTCAGCGCATCCATCAGGTTGATCACCTTCGGCTCCTCCGGATCCGGGGCCGCGACGATCTCCTGACCATCGATCTTCGCCTGGATGATCTGCTCGAGCTGGTCGGTGTAGTCGTCCTTGTACTCCGAGTAGTCGAACTCGGTCAGCGTCGACGCCGCGACCAAGGTCCGCGTGAGCTCCATCTCCGCATCGGAGATCTCCGTCTCGGCGAGCTCCTCGACGAGTTCGTCGGTGCCCCGCACCTTCGCGGCGTAGCTGAGGATGCTCATCCCGATCAACTCGTCGAACGGGCGGATCAGCACCATCTGTTGCCGTCCGGAGAGGATCGCGGAGCCGATCGCGACGAGCCCGTCCTCCTCCATCACGGTGTGCAGCAACTGATAGGGCTTCTTCCCCGCGGGCCCGTCCGGAAGGAAATAGTAGGTCCGGCCGGAGAGGTACTTCGGGTCGATCTGATCCGGGTGGATGAACCCGATGATGTCGACGGCCTTCTCGCTCGTCTTGCGGAGCTTCGACACCTCGGCGGGATCGATGACGACGTACTGTCCCTTCGCGTACTCGTATCCGCTGACAATGTCATCGGTGGCGAGTTCACCGTGCGTCGGGCAGATCTTCTGGTACTTCACGCGGGAGTGGCACTCGGAGTGGAGCTGATTGAGTCGGATCTCGGATGAAGTGTTGTTCGCGGTGAAGCCTTTCACCGGCACCGACACGAGACTGAGTCGCAGAAAACCCTTGAAGCTCGCACGCGGAGCCATGAACGATCCCTTCCGTTCCGAGGCCTCCCCGACGGGGCGCCTCCCCCGGGCGGGCTCCCGAGGAACCCTGCACTATATCGGCGCTTAGGTGGTCGCCATCAACCCCAGTTCTCTCCCGACCTTCGCGCGCGACACGTTCCGAGGTCGTCGGCCGCGGCGACGGCGAACGACCGCGGGCCCGGACCTCGGTCCGTGGGCGAGTCGCCAGTCCTTCGACGACCCTGGCTTTGTTGCAGCGCCTCGAAGGAGTTACCACCGACCTTCGAGACGTTCCCCTCGAGCCGAGAGTCCCGGATTCCAGGGCCAGCGCGATCGGCGAAACGCAGGCGTATTGGTGGGATACGTCGAGTCTCGCCGGACGCGGCTGGCCGCCGGAAAGTCGGGCTCTCGACCGGAATGAGTCTTCGACGGGCTGCTTCCACCCGGGGCGCGTCCGAGCGTCACCTTGCGACGGGCTCAGTCGGGTCCGCGCACTCCGACCACACAATCTTCACGCGTTCCCCGAACGATCTTCGCCAAGGGGATTCGCATCCACCTCTAAGATCGCCGCCCCAACCGCCCGCGACGCCGTGGGCCCCCAACGAGGAAGAAGATGGCCATGATGCGACAGTTGAAGTGGCGACCCACGGTCGCCCACGGGATCGTTCTGTTCCTGGGTCTGGTCCTGTCGACGTCGACCCAGGCACAGGTCGTGATCAACGAGATCCTCGCCGACCCGGATGCCGCACTGGGTGACGCGAACGGCGATGGGACGAGCAGCACGACGCAAGACGAGTTCGTCGAGATCTACAACAGCTCCGGAGCCGCGCTCGATGTATCCGGCTGGGAGCTCCATGACGCTGTCGCCGTGCGACACGTCTTCCCCGCAGGAACGACGATCCCCGCCGACTGCGGTGTCGTCGTCTTCGCGGGCGGGACCCCCACCGGCACCTTCGGCGATGCTCTGGTCCAGGTCGCGTCGACCGGCTCGCTCGGGCTCAACAACGGCGGCGACACCGTCAGCATCTTCGACGCGGGACTCACCCTGGTCACGGAGGTGATCTACGGCGCCGAGGGTGGCAACAACCAGTCGATCACCCGCAGCCCCGACGTCACCGGAACGTTCGTCGAGCACTCCACCGTCGGCACCGGCGCGCTCTTCTCGCCCGGCACCTTCCTCGACGGCACCCGCTTCCCCGGCTGTGGCGTGGTCGTCCTCCCCAACGTGGTGATCAACGAGATCCTCGCCGATCCCGACGCTGCGCTCGGCGATGCCAACGGCGACGGCACGGTCAGCACCACCGATGATGAGTTCGTCGAGATCTTCAACGCGTCGGGAGCCGATCTCGACGTCGGCAGCTGGGAGCTCCACGACCTGACCGGCGTGCGGCACGTCTTCCCATCCGGAACCCTGATCGCGGCCGACTGCTCGGTCGTCATCTTCGCCGGTGGGGCGCCTACCGGCACTTTCGGAGACGCGCTCGTCCAGGTCGCGTCGACCGGGGCGCTCGGCCTCAACAACGGTGGCGACACCGTCCGCCTCTTCGACGCGTCGGCCAACCTGATCGCCGAAGTGGTCTACGGCGCCGAGGGTGGCAACAACCAGTCGATCACCCGCAGCCCCGACGTGACCGGTACCTTCGTCGAGCATTCCACCGTCGGCACCGGTGCACTCTTCTCCCCGGGCACTCAGCTCGACGGTGTGAGCTTCGCGGGCTGCCAAGGCGTCGTCATCACGCCGAACGTGATCATCAACGAGTTCCTCGCCGATCCCGATGCCGCCACCGGCGACGCCAATGGTGACGGAGTGGTCGACACCTCCGCGGATGAGTTCGTCGAGCTCGTCAACGACTCCGGTGCCGATCTCGACGTCGGGGGCTGGGAGCTCCACGACCTCACCGGCGTGCGGCACGTCTTCCCGGCCGGTACCGTGATCGCCGCCGACTGTGCCATCGTCGTCTTCGGAGGAGGAACCCCCACCGGGATCTTCGGTGGAGCGGAAGCGCAAGTCGCCTCCACCGGGTCCCTCGGCCTCAACAACGGTGGAGACACGATCAGCCTCTTCGACGCGACTCTGACGCTGGTGGCGGAGGTCGTCTACGGCGCCGAGGCGGGAGACAACCAGTCGATCACCCTCGACCCTGACCTCACCGGTGTCTACACGCCCCACACGCTCGCGACGACCAGCGGAGGCACGGCGTTCTCGCCGGGCACGTTGGCCGACGGATCGAACTTCACCGGCTGCACTCCTCCGCAATGCGTCGCGCCGAACGTCACCGGCATCGTGTCGGACTGCGAGACCGGCGACATCACGCTCATGTGGGACAACGGGTCGACCTACAGCCAACTGATCGTCGTCCGTGACGGCACCGACCTCGCGACCCTGTCGGGCACCGACACCAGCTACATCGACTCCGGTGTCGCGCCGGGGATCTACGAGTACTTGATCGTCGGTGTGTGCGACTTCGGCGGGCAGGAGCTCGCTTCGCTCACGTTCAACCAGTGCCCGGATGTGGTGATCAACGAGATCCGGATCGATCAGCCGAACGCCGACGACGATGAGTACTTCGAGCTCGCGGCGGCACCGGGGACATCGCTCGACGGGATCACCTACCTGGTGATCGGGGACGGGACCGGAGGAAGCGGTGTCATCGAGTCGGAGGTGGATCTCACCGGCTCGACGGTCGGCGCGAGCGGCCTCTTCTTCGCGGCGAAGGACGCCGACACCTTCGGCGCGGTCGCCGATCTCGTGACGACCTTCAACTTCGAGAACGGCGACAATGTCACGCACCTCCTGGTGACCGGGTACGTCGGCGCGTCCGGCCTCGACCTCGACACCGACGACGACGGGGTGCTCGACATCCTGCCGTGGGCGACCATCGTCGACCTGATCGCATTGATCGAAGAGGACAACCCGCCCACGGCGACCGAGTTCCACTACGGCCCGCCGGTGGTCGGACCCGACGACGCCTTCGTGCCGGGTCACGCCAAGCGCTGTCCGGACGTCACCGGCGATTTCGTCGTCGGCGCGTTCGATCCGGTCGGCGGCAGTGACACACCGGGGGCCCCGAACGCCTGCTGCGATCCGGTGATCGTCACCGAGGTCACGGCCGACGTGACGAGCGGCAACGCGCCGCTGACGGTGACGTTCGGCGCGACGGTCGCGGGAACCGATCCGATCGTCTTCTCGTGGGACTTCGACGGTGACACCATCGAGGACTCGAGCGATCCCGCGCCGAGCTTCGAGTTCACCGCCGCCGGGGTCTACGATGTGGTGCTCTCCGCGAGCAATGACTGTGGCACCGCGACGGGCACGATCCAGATCACCGTCTGCGAACCGCTGTCGGTCGGCTTCGACGCATCCCCCACCTTCGGCGTCGCCCCGCTCTGCGTCGACTTCTCGGATCAGACGACCGGAGACATCGCCGGCTACACCTGGGACTTCGGCAACGGGACGCAATCGAACGATGCGAACCCGACGGGGATCCAGTACGGCGCCGGAACGTACGACGTCACGCTGACCGTCGATGGCAGCTGCGGTCGCGTCGAGATGCTCACCCAGTCGGCGCTGATCACGGCGATCGCCGTCGGGT
>JAGQRC010000006.1 GCA_020425835.1 Planctomycetota bacterium
CTGCCACTCTTCGATCCGCTCCAAGCGCTCCCAGTGCGACTCCTTCGCCGCCGGCGTCGCCCACGACGGTGGCGTCTCCGATCGGAGCGCCGAGCGCTCGCGTTCGATGTCGCGCCGCAGTCGGTCGCGAGTCAGGTCGCGCTCGCGAACCGTCTCGACGAGGACCCGCGCTTCCCGTCGGTTGCGACGCTCCGCGGCTCTTCCGTCGAGGAACTCCTGAACCGCCGCCGCGAGATCACCGGCCTGCCCGGTGCGTCGATCGGGTCGTCGATCCAGCGCGAGCTCGATCGCCTTCCGCAGCTCGGGTGCGGCCCGCTCCCACGCGGCGCCCCTCTCGAACTCCACTGCCACCACCCGATCGAGAACGCGATCGGTGTCCTGTCCCACGAACGCGCGACGCCCCATGACGATCTCGTAGAGGAGCGCGCCGAGCGCGAAGATGTCGGTCGCCGAAGAGACGGGCGCGTCACCGGTCACCTGCTCCGGGGACATGTACGCGGGTGTCCCTCGCAGGACGGCGGGATGCCGGACCTCGTCGCTGGACTCGGCGAGCCCCCAGTCGACCAAGTAGACGTCGCTATGGTCCCCGATCATGATGTTCTCGGGCTTGATGTCGAGATGCAGCGTTCCGGCATCGTGGGCGAACTGGACCGCTCCGCAGACTTGGACGAAGACAGCGAGCAGACGCGGCACTCGCCAACGCTCCTCCCCGGTCCGGTCGAGGATCCCACGCAGCGAGGTGCCCCGGATCAGTCGCATGACGTAGAACGGTCGACCTGATGAGTCGAGCCCGACGTCGTGCACCGGCGGAATGGCAGGGTGACCGAGGCCACCGGAGTGCAGCGCCTCGCGCCAGAAGCGAGCGCAGGCCGTGGGATCCGCGGAGTGCTCGGGCAGGATGTACTTGAGCGCGATGTCGCGAGCGAGGAGCCGGTCGCGTCCGCGGTAGACCTCGCCCATCCCTCCGGCGCCGACGAACTTCTCGATCTGGTAGCGTTGTTCGTAGCTGCCGATCTCGATCCGAGGTTCGGGGCCGTCGGTCGGACCGGATGAGCTCGTCGATGACCAATCGACGAACGTGACGGTCTTGAGCGCATCGTCCGGCGAGGCGGACTCACCGCTCGGACTGTTCATTCGTTGCACCTCATCGAACCCCGCGTCGCGCCCGCGTCGGGCCCCCCCGATCTCGAACGAAGTCGAGACAAGGGCTTGCACGACCACTCGGTGGGAAATCGTTCAGACAGCGACAGAGCGTGTCGATCTTAGCGGGACTCGCTCGGCCGGTGTGCTCGATCTCGAAACACGACCCCACATGGAGGAACGGCGTCCGCCAGTATCCACCGAGTCGGCTCCAGTGCTCCTGGCCGCGGTGCTGCCCGTGAACACGGGAAGCTTCGCCGTCGACCCGACCTATTTCGGCCCGATCCTGCAGGGTTCCGCCGGTCTTCCCGATCCGGCCGACCCGATGCCGATCGTCATTGGGACCCTCTACGATGTCAGATCGAAGTCGATGTTCCGAACGACTTTCCGTTGGTGGAGAACGGCGGGAGGATCATCGCTCGACGATACCGCGGGATCCGAAGACTCGCGGAGCGCAACATCGATGGCATTCCCATCGGCGGCGACGACCGGATACACGTGATCGGGCTCCTGCGATGCGAGGAACTGATCAACGCCTCGAACCATCGGCTCGAGGCGTTGCGCGGAGGGGACTGGGCGACGGACGCTCTCTCAAGGACACAGCCCGATGCAGGTCAAGCCATCGCTCGTGGGATCGGGGCCGCAGCCGATGCTCGGCGCCGGGAGCGGCGGGGATCCCACCACGAAGAGCGTTTGGAGGAGCACGATCGCATCCGTCAGCGCTTCCACGACCCCGTTGTCATTGGTGTCCGCCGCGTCGGTACAGGGTGGCGGGGGACTCCCGGGAACGAAGCCGTAGGCGAGCAAGTAGATCGCATCGGTGATGTCCCGCATTCCGTCGCCATTCACGTCACCCCGGATGAAGTGGGTCGTGAACTCGGGCAAGATCGAGAAGGTGCCGAGAAAGGTGGCCGCGATCAGCTGATAGGTCTGCAGGCCGTCCCCACCGGCATCGATGTAGGCGGTGGTGATCGGAATCGGGGTCGGGTTGATCGCGCCGATCGCCGCCACGACCGCAGCCGGAGACGTGCTCGGCGGGCCACCGCAGCCCTCGGTGCCATCGCCGATGAGGACAATGCGCGGTGATCCCGTACTCTGCTCCGCAATGCCGATCGCCGTGCCGAGGCCGTCGATCAAGCAGGTCGTCCCACTCGCGGTGAGGCCGTTCACCCATGCCACGCCATTGGCGCGGTTGGTGGGGTTGGCTTCGACGAGGGTTCCCGAGAAGGTGACCACGCCGTCCGAGAAGGCGACCAGCGAGAAGTTGCTCGTCGGGCTCAAGTTGTTCAGCGCCAAGGTGACGGCGAGTTTGAGCGACTCGAGCTCGCCGCTCCATCCCATGCTGCACGATCGATCGAGACACCAGACGAAGTCGTTGCTCCCACCTGGCGCGAGGAGGGTCGGCGCGGCCTCGGCCTTCGGGATCTCCAAACGCGTGCGCATCGGGCCGTCGGGCAGGAGCTGGATCCAGACCGAAACCGCGACAACGATGGTCAGGAGAACCAGGGCGGCGATTCGGGGAAGCGTGGGCATCGATTCACCTCTCGTGCGGGTCGATCGGAAGCGTGGACACCAACTCACCAGGCCATCACGGACGACGGACCATGAACGATCTTGCTCGCCACTCCTCGAATTCCCCGTCGCCGTGTTCCCCTCGGAGCGCGCAGGGGGCAGGCTCTCGAAGGAGCCTACGGCTCATCCTCGAACGACCCTCGACCTTCCCGAGTCCGACTCTCGTACACAGGGGGGCATTGGTGCACGGCTCGTTCGGTGCGGAACTTCGGCATCATGCCGGCTCTGCGGCCCGGTCCCGAGAGACTGAGCGCAAGCGGTCCATTTCATCTCATCGTCGACGGAAGCGCGTACGATGCGGTCGCGGTACACGATCATCCTCGGCGCACGATGCGCCGGCGAGCTTCTCGATCTCGCAATGATGCTCGTCGCTACCGATCTCGATTCGCGGATCCGGCCCGTGCACCGCCTCTGTGGATCGGTCGGGGCCGACCCGTCCACGAACGTGATGGTCCTCAGCGTCGTCCGGCGACGCGGGTCGCGGCTCGGACTGTTCATTCTCGCATCCCGTCGACCCGGTCGACGCGCTCGGGCGCGCGGCACCATCCCCACAAGCAACCCCGAGAAAATGATTTACGCCACTCCCACTGCGCCCAGCGTTCAGAATCCGAACAGACCTCGATGATCTTAACGGGACTCGCTCAGCCGGTATGCTCGATCACGAAAGACGACACCATCTGGAAGAAGGGCTTCCGCCAATGTCCATCAAGCCGGCTCCATTGCTCCTGGCCACGGTGCTGCTCCTGACCTCGGGGGGCTTCGCCGACAACCCGACCCATTTCGGCTCGTTCTTGCTGAGTCCCGTCGGTCTTCCCGACCCGTCCGACACGCTGCCGAACGTGATCTGGACCTTCGACGTCGGGTCGAAGTCGATGGTGCCCGCGGACTACTCGTTGGCGATCTTCTTCGGTCAACACGCGGCGTCGGTTCGCGTCGTCTCGCTCAGCTATGGTCTCGACGCCAACAACTACGTGATCGATGAGGGCTTCGCGTTCAACACCTACGAGCTCGTCGATGGGTCCATCAGTGCCCTACCCGGATCGGCGCAGGCGCTGGAGCACCCCCTCGACTTCGAGGCGACGCTGTTCGTCGTCCCGAACATCCCGTCCGAGCTGAACGAGTTCCGCGGGTCGGCGAAGGCGCTCGAGGAGAATTCGGACGACCTCCCCAACGAGGGCGACGCCTTGCTGTCGGTCGATCACGTCGCGCTGTGGGGCGGCTACACCGGCAAACCGTTCAGCGCCACGCAGCCCTCCAAGATCGTCGGCTTCGATCACCATCCGCCGTCGACGAAGAGCCGGAAGTACTTCACCGTCGATACACCGTTCCAGTACGGCGGACAGACCTACTATCCGTCGGACGTGCTCCGGTTCGAGAACGGAGTCCTGAGCATCGAGGTCTCGCACGACGATCTCGGGCTCGCGCCGAGCGCGGGCAGCAGCGGTGAGATGGACTACATCACCAGCCTCGCGGTGGACATGCAGTACTACCTGCTCAACAACCTGCCGCGACCCAGCATCCAGTTCACCCTGCGTCCCGACAGCGACAGGATCCAACACCCACCTCCAGAAGAGGAGACCGACGGGGGAACTCACTTCCTCTATCAGAAGGGGCTGGACCCTGACCCGTCGGTGGGGCCGATCGTGTGGCGCAGCGCGGCGTCGGGCGGCGGGGGCGACCACACGAGCGTGACCTCGGTCGACACGATCGATCCGTGGCAGCTGGTCCAGGTCGAGATCACCCCGAACGGCACTCGACAGGTCGTAGTGACCGCGTTGGGCCACGGGACGATCGTCGGGATCGAGCGCAACGGGCTGCTCGTGCCCGTGCCGCCGGCGTTCGACAACGGCACCGTCACGGTGGATCTCCCGCCACCGGGCCGACGGTTCCACGTGCGCGTCTTCGGTCTTCTCGCGAGCGGAGAGGCGTGGTCGTGCGGGAAGGACTTCGAGGTCGATGCCGCGACGGAGATCCCGAACTACATCACGGGCGCGGCGGTGACCGCGCAGTCCGGGAGCTTCCTGATGTCACTCTCGTTGCTCCACCCGCTCGACCCCACCCACGACGCGTACGTGACGATCGATGAGTCGATCGACTTGGGCCCAGTCGGCGCGCAGTTCACTCTTCCCGCGCTCGCGCCAGGGCATCACACCGCCAAGCTCCAGATCGGGGTCCCGTCGAACTACAGTCTCGAGAACGTCGTCTCGTTCGAGATCCCGTCGACCCTCGCCGACCCGACCGATCTGCGCATCACCCGACTCGCCGGAGCCGCGCTCGCGCCGGAAGAGTACAAGGTGAACTGGAACCTCAACGGAGAGCTCGCCGGGTCCCTGTTCATTCGCGCGGCGGTCGAGACGGGTTCGGGACTGCCGGGAGGCGGAATGGCCTACTCGGGCCTGCCTCCGTTCTTCCTCCCGCCGCTCTCCCAGGGGCGCTACATCATCGAGGTGCGCAACTCGGACCTCTCGGCGGGTTCGAGCCGACCCCTCCGACGAGAACTCCTCGTGGGACCCCGAATCCCGAGCTTGGAGATCGATGAGCCGGACATCGTGGCGAGCTTCCCGGGACCGGTCGGTGACATCGCGTACTCGGGAACGGATGAGGTCGCCCTGGTGCTCCGCCAGGATTCGACGGACTGTCACTGGGTCCTGCTCCACGGCCTGAGCACTGACAACACGGCGAGAACGACCTTGGGAGCGGAACGCGCGCTGGCGATCACGTCGATCCTGATGGATCTTCCGGAAGGGCTCACGCCAGCGTTGGCGTGGATCACGAACGGATCGGACCCACGTCGACAGGACGACTTCGAGTTGCGGTTCTCCACCTTGCCCCGGGTGGGCGTGGAGGACTTCGTGACCGGAGCGACAGCCGTCGCGCCGACGCTGATCAGCAGTCATGCCCTGACGATCCCGGGGTCCGGTGAGGTCACCTCCTTGACCTACGACGATCACGGGCCGCATCCGGAGCGGCTCCTCGTCGCGCGGGGTGGTCTGCTCTACGAGATCTCCGACCCGCTCCCGAGCGGCGCGTTCGTGGCGACTTCACTCGGCCTCCAGGCGCACGCGGTCGCGGTCGAGTCGGATGGCTGCTACGCCGTCCTGACCAGCGCGCGACTCGATGCCGTGGTCGACTACAAAGCGGACACCGACGATCCCTTCAGCGTCGCGACGCTGGCTTCCGGATCGCTCTCCACGCAGTTCTCCGGCATGGTCCATGTCCCGATGGGTCGAGCCGCGACGGGTCGATTGCTGATGTCGAGCGGAAACACCTTGATCCAACAACGGGGTCGACGGGTGATCCGCCCGGTCTACGAGACCGAGACCGTGTATCCCTGATCGGGAGCGACGAACGCAGGATCATTTCGGCACGGCCGGCTCGGTTCGCCCACCGGGTCGGCCGGTCCTCCGGCCAGCCCGTGGATCCGCAGCCCCACCGACCGAGGCTCGTCAAGGAAGAAGGTCCCATGTGCTACGCCCTCGAGATCATCCGACGCGGTGAGCGACTCGCGCTGGTCCCGTTGACCGCGGGAGCGCGCCTCACCGTCGGACGCGACGAAGGATGCGAGGTGACGGTCGACGATCACCACCTCTCGCGACGACACTTCGCGGTGGAACTCCAGAGCGATCACACGTTGACGGTGACGGACCTCGGCAGCAAGAACCACACGAAGGTCGACGATCGGGAGATCACCGAGACACGCATCGACCAGGAGAGCCTGATCACGTTCGGGGAGTGCCGCGCGTTCCTCCGTTACGTCGGATCGCGGAACGGTTCCGCCGTCGATCTCCAAGAGACACGGACCGACGAGATCCCGGCGACGGACAGTCGCTACTACCTCAGCCCGGAGACCGCTTCGAGCTCCGAACGACCCGCTCTCGAAGCGATCTACTCCCTGTCGGCGTCGCTTCTCCGTCGCGTGACCTTCGAGGAGCTGTTCGAGAACGTGGAGCGTTGCCTGACGCAGATTCTCGCTCCTCGGCGGATCATTCTCGGTCTGGCGGATCAGGGCTCGACGGAGGAGTCGGTCCACGCGTGGGGATCGGCCGATGGCCATGACGTTCCGATGAGTCGGACCATCCTGGATGCCGCGCGCGTGCAGCGCCGTGCGTCGATCGTCCGACTTTCGGGTCGCCGCGACTCGAGCTCGGTCAAGGACCTCGGTATCCGCTGCTACATGGTCGCGCCACTGATCCTCGAGAGTCAGTACCTCGGCTACCTCTACGCCGATCGATCCGCCGGTCGCGACTTCAGTCGCTCGGAGCTCGAGTTCCTGCAGGGCGTCGCACAGGTCACCGCGCTGGGAATCGAACGGCTCCGTAGTGTCGAGACGCTCGAGCGGGATGCCGAGAAGCTCCGCGGGATCTTCGATCGGCGCGGCGGCTTCGTCGCCCACTCGAAGATCATGGTCGATCTCCTGCGCCGCGTGGAGCGAGTCAGCAGGATGGAGAGTCCGGTGCTGATCCAGGGCGAGACGGGGACCGGAAAGGAGCTCATCGCTCAGATGGTCCACGACCTCTCGCCGCGCCGGGGAGGGCCGTTCGTCGCGTTCAACTGCGCGCTGTCGAGCCCCGACCTCATCGAGAGCGAACTCTTCGGGCACAACGCTGGCGCGTTCACCGGCGCCGCGCAGGCGCGCAAGGGTCGCTTCGCTCTCGCTCACGGAGGAACGCTGTTCCTCGACGAGGTCGGAGACATGCCACCGTCGACACAGGTGAAGTTGCTCCGCGCCATTCAGGAGAAACAGGTCTGGCCCGTCGGGAGCGAGACTCCGGTGTCGGTCGACATTCGCATCATCTCCGCGACGCACAAGAACCTGACGTCGCTGCGCAAGCAGGGCGAGTTCCGCGAAGACCTCTACTACCGACTCTCGGTGCTCCCGATCGATCTCCCGCCGCTGCGCCGCCGCGACGATGACGTCGTGGCCATCGCCGTGTCCATGCTCCCGGAAGGGCTGAGTCTCGACGACGGCGCGCTCGAAGCGCTACGCGCGTACGACTGGCCCGGCAACGTCCGGGAGCTCGCCAATGCGATCGAGCAGGGGGTTTTCAACGCCTCGGGCAAGACCATTCACCGTCGCGACCTTCCCCCGATCGTCCACCGCATGGGACGCCGGACGCGGCCGGAGCTGTCGCCCCTCTCCCCCGTAGCAGTCGAGAAGAAGCACATCCAATCGACGCTCGAACTCGCCGGTGGCAACAAGCAGCGAACCGCGGAGATCCTCGGGATCTCTCGGACCACGCTCTACCAGAAGCTCAAGCAGTACGGGATCTGAAGCGCTCCATCCGTCGCACCGCGGTCCCGCGCGATGAGTGACGAGGGTTCAGCTCTGCGGTGGCTTCGGGCATGATGGTCGCATGGATCGAGACCCCCCCGCCCCCGCTGCCAACTGGTTGGAGGAGTCGGCCGCCCGTGGCGGTCGAGCCACCGCTTGGGGCATCGTCGCGAGCAGCGTCCTCGCCGGCGTGAAGGTGCTGGCTGGCGTTCTCGGCAACTCCTACGCGCTGATCGCCGACGGCATCGAATCGGTGCTCGACATCGTCAGCTCACTCGTCGTCTGGGGAAGCCTGAAGATCTCCGCTCAACCGGCCAACGACCAGCACCCCTACGGCTACGGCAAAGTCGAGTCGCTGGCCGCGCTGGTCGTCGCCACGGCACTGCTCGCCGCAGCCGCCGGAATCGCGGTTCAGAGCGCCCGCGAGATCCGCATGCCACACCACGCCCCGGCCCCTTTCACTCTCCTCGTGCTCGTCGGAGTCGTCGCGACGAAAGAGGTGATGTTCCGGGTGCTGTCCCGCACGGGCGAGTCGATCGGCAGTCGTGCGATGGTCACCGACGCCTGGCACCATCGATCCGACTCGTTGACCTCGATCGCAGCCTTCATCGGAATCTCGGTCGCGCTGTGGGCGGGTGAGGGCTACGAGAGTGCCGACGATTGGGCGGCACTCTTCGCCGCGGGGGTGATCGCCTTCAACGGGATCCGGCTCTTCCGTTCCGCTTGGCGCGACGTTCTCGACGCCGCGCCACCCGCCGAGGTCGTCGACCGAGTGCGGGCTGTGGCCGAGGCGGTGCCGCGGGTCGTCACCATCGAGAAGTGCCGAGTGCGAAAGAGCGGTCTCGGGATGTTCGTCGACATTCACGTCGAAGTCGACGGCGGCATCACGGTGCGGGAAGGTCACGATGTGTCGCACGACGTCAAGGATGCTCTGATCGCCCAGGTCCCGGGCATTCGCGATGTCCTGGTCCACATCGAGCCCGCGCCCGACGAGTGATCCGGGCGCGAGCCTCGCTTCTCCGGGTGGAAGACGATGGAGCCATGCCGTCACGGACAGACGGGACTCGCTCCGCAGCCGAGGGTCGTGGGCGTCGGGTCCGCTCCACAATCGGGACCCGGCGCGGGTAGCGGTCCCGTCCCACTGAACAACATCGAGAGAACGGCGATCGGGTCGGAAATGTCGATCTGCCCGTCGTCGTTCGCATCGCAGGCTTCCAGGCAGCTCGGCGTTCCCGAGACGAAGAGCGCGCCGAGCTGGAAGATCGCGTCGGAGATGTCGCGATTCCCGTCGGTGTTGCAGTCGCCCCGAACGAACATCGGTGCCGTCGCGGCGATCGGCTCGAGCACCCAGGCGGAGTAGAAACCCATGCCCGCCGATCCCACACCGTATCCACAGATCCACCCCGTGTTGCTGATCGCGGTCGCTTGGATCAGCTCGTAGTTGCCGGGCAGGTCGACGAGATCGTTGAGATCGCGCATTCCGTTCACGGTATCCCAGACGAACGGGTGGCGGATCGCGAGCGGGCTCACCGTGTCAGGCGAGGTGCTCTCTCCGACGATCACGCCGGCATCGTTGATGTCGGTGGCGCGTGATCGGTCGAGTCCGATCCCAGCGCTCTGGCCGAGGCTCCCGAGGTCGATGAGATCCCCGGAGCCGTCCCAGCGGAACGCGTGCTCGACACCCAGCGCGGGTGCCGTCGCAACGCCGACGACGACGCCAGCCTCGTTGATCGCGCGGGCCGATGCGGTCCCGACGTCATCGGGGCGAAGCGTTCCCAAGTCTTGAAACGCTCCGGTGCTCAGCTCGAGGACGAACGCGCGGGTCGAGAACTCGTTGCCGGTATCGTTCGTGTCCCCAGCAATGCGTCCCGCTCCGTTGATGCCCCTCCCGTTGAACGAGTCCACCGCCCCGAGATCGTCGAGATTGCGCGAGCCGTTGATCGGATCCCAGATGAACGCGCTGTTGACCGCGGGCGCGATGCAGTCGAAGCAACTCGCCGGACCGCCGGGGATCGTCGGGTCGTACGCCCGTCCGACGACCACCGGTCCGGCGACGAGTCCCGGGCCCGAACGGATGTGGGAGGGCCGAATCGCGGTGAACGCGGTCGACACCGGGCCGATCGTCTCGACGAGTGTTCCATCCGAGGAGTACACCCCATTGCCCGCCGCGTAGGTCCCGTCCTCTGCGATGGTCACCCCGCCGGGGAAGACCTGCAGCGCTCCCGTCGACGGCGACCAGATGAAGCCGGTCGTCACCGATCCGAGCGACTGACCGACGCACTGACCTGCGGAGTTCACGTCGTAGGCGTAGGCTTCGTTGGTGCTCCCCGAACCGAATGGCGGGATGATGTGCAAGAGATACTCGGGTGCCTGCGCGCGGGCGACGCTCGAGAGCACGAGGACGAGCACGAGCACGAGGACAACGGTGAGCCTCAGCATGGAAGTTCTCTCCTGATCGGGGGGTCCGCCTCGTCGACCGAACGAGGGAGGGCCGACTCCGACCGACTGCCGAGGCCATCCCGACGAACCGCCAGACTCGTGGAGATCTTCCTCCGGGAAGCGAGCGCCGGCAGGGCCCGAGCGGTCGACTGCCGGCGCTCGCTGGAGACGGCGCGGTGGAAGAAGGAGCGACTCCGTGCTGCCATTCTCTCCATCGGCGGCGAACTACCAGGTGAAGATCAGCGTCTCCTCATCCGGAACCGCCACATACTTGATCCACACGTCGGTGCCGTCGTTCCAGAAACTGGTGCTCGTGGCGTAGACCAACGCGAACGCCGACGTGACCTGCTGGCCGACGGGTCCCGCGAGGCTCGGCAACGCTCCGAGCTGGCGGAGGCACACGTAGACGGAGTCGCCGAGCTCCACGTCATCCAAGGTGACCTCGAGTTGCTTCACCAGAGTCCCACTCGGAGTCTGGAAGCCGGCCGGCCAATCCACCGTGTAGATGAAGTCGTCTTGGACGATCACCGGAAACTGGTGGTGCTGGTCGTTCTTGAAGACGTAATGGAAGAACGAGCCCGCGATGGTCGGGGGCGGCGGGAACGGCAAGACGAAAGGCAACGGAGTCGACGTCGTCGGATTGTCCAGTCGGGCGACATCGATGTCGGGAAGATCGGTCTTGACGAACTTCTGACCCGAGCTGCTACGGGACACGAAACGGAGGTGCCCGTAGCGCAGCGGTGTCAACTTCGAGTACTGGTTGACCGCCCCGACCGGCGTGATGTCCAGCGCGGGAGTCGGGATGTACATCATGGGGTGATTGCCGATCAGCGTCGCTCCGGGCGTCCCCCAGATCGACCCGTCCTCGTCGCGCACGGCCATTCCCCATTTTCTCGGATCGGCGAGGTTCTGCGAATTCGTCGGGTTCGGGTCGACCGGGAACCCGCTGGGAAGGACGGCACTCGCGTAGTCCAGGAAGCCGATGCGCGGGAGTCCCGTGTGGTTGTACTCGAGACCACTGGCGCGGTTGTTCGGATGCAGAGTGGCGCCTCCGGTCGCCGCGTATGCGAACGTTCCGGGTTGATCGAAGCCGTCGAGGTAACTGTCCCGCAGTCGGCCCGCTCCGTCGTAGACGACATACCCGGAGCGAAGGGCGCCTCCGAGAGCGACATTGCCGGAGTCCGCGACCAGGAGGCTGTTCTGCACGGTGTGGTAGGCGGCAAGGCGAATCTGCTCGTTGCAGTCGGCAACGACGCAGTCATCGAAACGGACGTCTTCGTCGGAGGCACCGGCGTAGATGCCGTTGATGCACGCGTAGGTGGTGAAGCGACGAAGGACGGCCGTCGTCGAGGGCTCCCAGGCGACGTTGGTCTTGATGCTGTGATCGAGGTGGGCCGGCTCGGCACCGATCCAGATGGAGTCGTTGACATCGAATCCGCTCCCGCAGCTGTGCGCGACGTTGTCCTCGAAGGCGCCGAGGTCGTTCTGGTAGGGGACCCGGCCGGAGAAGTAGGGTTGGGACGAGGAGAGTCCGAGTGGTGACTCGGGGAAGATGAACCAGAAGCCGGTCCCCTCGGTGCAAGCGGCGACGTTGCCGATGATCGTGTTCGAGGGGTTGGTGATCCAGAAGCTGGCTGGGCAGCGGTTCTGGGGCTGCTCCAACTCGTTGTCACTCGGAAGCACCTTCTGCGCATCGGTCGGCTTGAGCGTCTCGATGACCAGGTTGTCTCGAATCTCGTTGTACTGCTCCGATCCATCCTCGAGGAAGACCGCGTGGCCCAGGTTCCGATAGGCGACGTTTCGGGCGCAACTCACGAAGTCCGTCCCGTGAATGGTGACCGCGCGGTTGTAGGTCTCATGGACACTGGAGTCGGTGAAGTACTGTCCGACTGCGTGATCCAGCATCACGTGCCAGTGCATGGGATAGCGGCCCAGCTTCGCGGTCTGGCCCATGCGGTAGAGCTCGACGCTCGAGATGTGGGCCACTCCTCCCGTGTCGGGCACTCCCGGACGCATGATCATGATGTGACCACCGTATCCCGCGCTGCTCGAGGCGAGGTCGCCCTGGATCTTGACGTTGTGGGTGAGGAGACCCACTTCCGCCCGCTGGTCGAGCGTCCAGGTGTCATTCGAGCTGTTGTAGACCTGCGGCGGTCCGCCGACATGAGTGTGGGCGAGGTTCGACTGCAGCGTCACGGTCGTTCCGTTGACGCTCAGGATCTTGGCGGTCTCGGCCTGGCTCACGTAGTTCGGCACGTTCGCCGGGAGCAATTGCGGTTGGAAGTTGCTCCCCGCGATGACGATCTCATCGTCGAAGTCCCAGTCCACGAGGTCGAGAAGCGTCAGGGTGTTGCCGTTCTGGAGCGCCGTGGCGTTGAGCCGGGTCCAGCTGAGACGGGGTTCTCCGTGGAGCTCGATCGTTCCCGCCATCATCGCCATCAGGAACTTCGAACCGGCGCCCATGATGTTGGTGCCGTCGTCCACTGCAGTCAGAGTCAGCGTGAAGTCCTGGAGGAACGGCGTGTCGGGACGTCCCACCTCGAGGCGGGCGTTCGAGCCACTGACCATCAGCCAATCGACGTCGAGACTGATGTTCGTGTTGGCGGCCAACAGCTCGCCGTTGACCTGTATCGAGCCCGCGACCGTTCCGAGACTCATCAGAGAAACGGCCACACCATCGGGGATGTGGACGACGTCGCTCGCCCCCGGCACCGATCCGCCCCAGGTGCTCGGGTCGTACCACTCCGCGATCGGCTCGAGACGCACGTCGTCGATCAACGCCGTGTGGTCACCCCCATGAGGATTGAAACTCTCGATCATCACCGAGATGGAGGTTGCGGCTCCGACGACGATGGGACGAGTGGCTCGATCGACGTAGCTCGTCCCCTCGAACTCGATCTCGTCGAACTCGACGCCTCCGATGAAGACGCGAACGGCCTGGTGATCGTGACCCATCGCTCGAGCGCGTTGAGCGCCGCGGAAGCGCAACCGCCACGTTCCCGCTCGCAAGACCGTCGTGGTCTGGATCGACGCCACACCTTGCAGGAAGGCGACTCGGGTCCCCTCGGGAGCGCTCGGGTTGAACTGGGTGAAGCCGGAGCCGTTCGCGGCGATCCCCGACGATCCGGTCCAGGTCCATTTCTGCCAGACGTTCGCCGGTGGATTCAGCGTGCCGTACTTGAAGAAGGTCCCTGCGGCGACCGAGGGATCCTCGAAGCCGGAGCTCGCTGAATTCGGGAAGAGGGTGGGGCCTCCCGCCGACTGCGCGACCTTGGTCGGGGGAACGACCGGATTGCCGGGAGGCTGTGCGCCGATCGGCTGATGAGCGACGAAGAGCCCGAGGATTGGAACGAGAACCATGGGAACGTGGAGACACTTCGGTCTCGCGCTGCTGTTCCGAGACGTTGACATGGCCATCCTCCAGTGAGCGATGGGTTGTGCCCGGGCCCGGGCGTTCCGAAGCGCCGTGTCGTCGATCGACCCTTCAACGCTTCGCGACACC
Organism: Planctomycetota bacterium; assembly: GCA_020425835.1. Next base: position 13,926 of record JAGQRC010000006.1, read on the forward strand.
CTGGTGTACGCCCGGCCGGGGGCAGGTTCGAGATCCGTTCCCAAGTCACTTCCGCGTGTTCACGATTCGGACGGTTGCGTCGGCTTCGGCGCTGCGCGAAGGTCGACGATGGCTGTCGTGCGGGGCACGACGGCCGGAAATCGAACGTCCACAGGGCGAACGATGTCGAGGGTCGTTACCGAGCAGGTACAGAACCGTTCGCGCGCCCGGGCGAGAATGAAAGTCGACTCGCGACAGGAGGAAACCCATGAATCGCTTCATCGCCGGTGTTCTGTTCCTCACGCTCGTCACTCCCGGTGTCCGGGCCCAGGAGCCGCCGACGCAGGACCACACTGCGAAGGTCGTGACGAGCACCGTACGCTCGGTCGGTCTCTTCAAGAACGGGCTCGCAGTGGTGCAGCGGGAGGTCTGGATTCCCGCCGACGGTGGGTACGAGCTGGACGACGTTCCGGCGCCGGTGCACGGGACCCTCTGGATCGAGAGCGAAGCACGAGTCGAGACCCGGGTCACCCGCCGGCCGCGGGTGATCGACGAAAGCCGTCGCCCCGGCGCGGATCTCCAGACGACCTTCGCCGGCCGGTACGTCGACCTCACTCTGCGCGATCCGCAGCTGCCGGTGTCCGGTCGCGTGGTCGCGTTCGCCGGGGAGGATCTCGCCTTCGATCGAAACTACGAGCGATCGCGCCGGGAGTGGTGGTGGAACCCCGGCTCCTCCCGCAACCCGCCCGCTCCCGACCAACGGTTCCTCGTACTGGAGACCGAGCACGGGACGACCTTCATCGATCGCGGCCAGATCACTCGTATCGACTTCAGAGAGTCGGAGATGAAGCCGCGGACCGAGCTCACTCCGGTGTTGGCCTTCGTGGCGTCGGACGTGCCGAGTGGAGGCGCGACGATTCGGGTCTCCTACCTGACCAAGGGCATCGGTTGGGCGCCGGGCTATCGACTCGAACTCGGGGACCACGGTGAGCTCTCGATCGAGCAACAGGCGACGATCCGCAACGAGCTCGAGGACCTCCACGGCGTGGAGGTGGAGCTGATCTCCGGCTTCCCTTCGATCGAGTTCGCCCACGTGCTCTCGCCGATGTCGACTCTCACCGACTGGTCGCAATTCTTCAATCAACTCGCACAGCGGTTCGGCAACGGTTCGGACCCGGGATTGACTTCGCAGGCCGTCATGTACAACGCGGCGCCGACCGCGACCGCGAGCGGTCCCATCGTCCCGAGCGTCGAGGGTGTCGACTCGCACTACCAACGCGTGGGGAAGAGGTCTCTCGAGCTCGGCGACTCACTCGTCCTCGACGTGGCGCGCGCGACGACGCCGTACCAGCGCATCGTCGAGTGGACCATTCCGGACCAGCGCGATGCATACGGCCGATACGTGGATCCACGATGGAACGGCCAGGAGCTCGACGATCGGGAGAACCAGCCGTGGGACGCGGTCCGGTTCGACAATCCGTTCCCGTTTCCCATGACGACCGGCGCGGCGACGGTCGTTGCGGACGGACGGTTCCGGGGCCAACGGATGACGAGCTGGGTCAATGTCGGTGAGACCACCACGCTCCCGATCAACAAGGCGCTCAGCGTCCGTACGCTGTCCACCGAGTCGGAGGAGCCCGAGACTCGGGACTATGTTCGCATCGGCGGCAACAACCATCGTCGCACGACGGCCCGCGGTGAACTCCTCATCTGCAATCACCGCAAGGAAGCCGTCACGATGGTCATCCGCCGGCGCTTCTCGGGACAGCTCCTGTCCGCAGACGAGAGCCCGACCGAGTCACTGCGCGAGGAAGGGGTCTACTCGGTCAATCAGCGCAACGAGCTGCAATGGACCATCGAGCTCGCTCCCGGCGAACAGAAGACGCTGACCTATCGGTACGAGCTCCTGGTGCGCAGCTGAGTCCTTTCGTTGACGGTTCGCGACCGGTGCGAGAGTCGCCGCATGCCCGCAGCGATGGGGGGACAGGTGACACCGGCGCGATCGAGTCGATCGCGGAAGTCGGACGCTCGGTTGGAGATCGATCGCGTCTGTCAGGGACTCAGATGGGGACTCAGATGCCGAGGATCGACTTGCCGGTGAGATCATCGAAGCCGACCGGGAGGAGCAGGACGAGCGACTTCTCCGCGATGTCGGCTTCGATGAGCACCAGCTTCCGCGCCCCCACGATATCGGGCGCGTCCGAGCCCTTCTCGGGCTCCGTGTACTGACCCTGGACCCAGACGCGCTGCTTCTTCGCGAGGGTGTCGAGCTTCCGGGTCTCGAAGGTGGCGACCCATCGCTTCTCGTCGAGATCCACCGCGAGCCCCCCGACACGCCACTCCCCGTCCTCCTCCTCCAGCGCACCCTGGTGCCAACCGTACCCCTTCTTCGCCGAGTGCTTCTTGGTCAACGCCGGCGGCGAGAAGTCCCCCGACGCGATCGTGACCACTCGCTCGAAGCGCTTCTTCTCATCGTTCCGCTTCGCCAGGAGCCAGATCGTCCTGCCCTTCAACGTCGACAGGCGAGCGATGTCGACGCGGAGGATCTGGGTCGACTTCTCCAGCTCGACCCGGGCTCGCTTGCGCGGGAGCTTGTCCGACTCGAGCTCGAACCTGCCGTTGGGAAGGTCGATCTCGCCGACGATCCCGATCACCGCGAGGAGCCCCTTCTTGGGGGCGTCGACGGCACCGAGTGAAGAGCCGAAGGTCGCGGCTAGCGCAGCGGCCACTGACATCAGGAGGGAGGGCACACCGCAAGCGGGTGAGAAACGACGCGCGGAAGTCGTCATGGGAGAGGTTTCGACACGGATCGCCGGACGCGAGTTGGAGGAGGGAGCTCGCGGATCCGATGTTCGCCTCATGCTACTCGGAATCGTCGTCACTCGAAAGCCACGGACCGTAGAGCTCCGGTCGGCGATCGGGCAGGAACAGTGTGCGGGCGTGCGATCGCGCGACGGCGTCGAGATCGAGATCGACCCGAAGGATCTCATCCTTACCCGCCGCGGCTCGCTGGATCACGCGCCCGGAGGGGTCACAGACGAACGACTCCCCCGCAAAAGTGAGCTCCGACTCCGGCCCCACTCGATTGACGAGTGCCGCGTAGTAGCCGTTCTGAAACGCCGCAACTCTCAACTCGGCCTCGTAGAGACCCTCCGGCCACTCGTCGACGGCGCCCGCCTGCGGCACGATCACCAGCTCCGCGTTCGACAGGGCGAGGGCTCGCATTGCTTCCGGGTAGTGCCGGTCATAGCAGATCGCCACCCCGATCCTCCCGTGGCGCGTCACGTAAACCGGCAGGCCGCGGTCGCCCGGGGTGTAGTAGCCGCGCTCGTGGAAGTGTGCGTAGTCCGTGATGTGGATCATGCGGGTCACGCCGAGGATCGATCCATCCGCATCGATCACCGGGGACGCATCGAAGGTCGATGAGCCACAGCGCTCGAACAGATTGAGAACGATCACGACGCCCAGCTCCCGCGCGAGCGCCGCGAACACCTCCGTCGTCGGGCCGGGGATGCTCTCCGCTCGCGCGAGCACTTCGGGGGTCGCGTGCCGTTGTGGGTAGAACGGGTCGAACGCCAACTCGGCGAAGGCGATGACGTTCGCCCCGTCGGCCGCCGCGCGACGAACCGCCTCGAGACCGCGGCGGCGGTTCCCGGCGAGATCCCGTGTCGCATGCTGCTGAACGAGGGCAAGTCGGACCCGGCGGGTCATTCGGATCTCCTTTGGCGATGCAGCGTCGGTCCTTTCGGAGGGACGGGAATCGGAGGCTACTCCCGGGGGTGCGCTCCCGGGCAGGGCTTCCCCGCTGCCTGCTGAGCCTGGGAAGGGGTCGTACTCATTCCGACCGAGAGCCGTTCTCCGACAGGCTCCTGGGAGCGGCATGTTGACGCTGGAGTTTCCAGCAAAAGAATGGTGCGCGACAAGGAGACCCATGCCGAATCCCCTCGCTCACCACTCGCGGCTCCGCCGTCGAGAGTCGCGAGATCGCAAGAGTGGCCCGGGTCACGACTGGCACGACCTCGGCGTCGGGTTGGTTTGCGTGACAGGCTTGGCGCTCGCCATTCCGTTCGGCGCGACGGCAGCTCGATCCGATGATGGTCGCCCGCTGTTCTCCGACGAGTGCTTCGTGCAGGTGATCGACGCCGACGGACAGCCGGTCCCGCTGGCCGAGGTGACGCTGTCGATACTCGACGCTGACGGAGCGCCGACGTTCTCCTCGTCCACCCTGTGCGACGTCGAGGGCTTCACACGAATCGCTCGACCCGAGGAGGGATCGCACTACCTCCTCCGGGTTTCCCACGCGGCGCATCCCCGCGTTCAGCTGGACTCTCCCCCGATCCCGTTCGGTCGGCAACCGCTGGTCGTTTCGTTCGAGCGGGGTTGTCGCGCCTGGGTCCGGATTCGCAATGAGCGAGGCGAGGCGCTCAGCGAGCGCGCGTACGTCCACTTCGTCGGCGAGTCGGGGGAGCGCAGGGTCGCCGAGGTCGACTCCGGGAGCGCGACGGTGGTCGGACTCGGACATCGACCCTATCAACTGAGGGTTACCCTCCTGACCTTCAACGAGCACGTGTTTCCCGGACGCGTGGCGCTGACTCGAGACTGGCAGGTGGTCGATCTCGTGATGCCCGGCACGTGCCGGTTGACAGGGCGCGTCGTCGGCGAAGGCCAACCGGTCTCGGGAGGTGAGATCGCCCTCGCCAGGTTCGGATTCTCCCGCGATGAGACGCGACCGGTCGACGAACAGGGTCGGTTCACCTTGGTCCTCGAGAAGGCGAAGAGTGTCTTCCTCGAGTACCTGCCGCCAGGCGATGAGCGGGCTCTCTCCGATCTGCGGCAGGAGGTCGATCTCGACACCGCCTCCCCGGCCGTGGGCTTCGAGTACTCCGCATCGCCGTTGGTCGTGCGCTTTCTCGATGAGTCCGGGGCGCCGCTCGCGAGAGCGTCCGTCGTGATCCGTCGGGTATCCGTCGCCCCACGCTTCGCCTCCGTCGAGACCGATGCGAACGGCAGCGTGGCCTTCGACCGACTCCAGCATGGCCGCTTCTCCTGGGAGGTGCTCGACGTCCCCGGCGATGACCAACGGCGGGTGCAGGAGTTCGAGCACGACGGGAGCGGCGAGATCACGACGCGACTCGTGCACGGCGACGACTGAGAGGCGCCGGTCCGTCGCCTCGCTTCACCACTCGTGGTCTTCGTGGCGAGAGAAGCGAAAGCAGATCTCGAGGGCCAGCAACCGGAGCGCGGTTTCGCCGACGCGCGTGGCACCGATCGGGGATGGCCCGAGGGGATCCCAACTTCCGGACAGCGCTCGACCTCGACGTTGTGAGCGAACCGACGCCTCGAAGAGCGCACGAACCCAGGGACCGTACCGGGACCCTCCGGCCCGGAACATCGCATCGACGGCCAGGTAGCCGTACCGACCGGAAAACCACTCGGGGATCCCGGCCCGTGGCGCCTCGATCCGTCGATCGGCCACGGCCTGGATGAGACGCTCGGGGATGGACTGTCGCGGCATACCGGCAGCGAGCAACGAGAGGAGGACACCGGCCGCCTCCTCTCCATCCAACGAGAGCGATCCGCGCTTCAGCGAGGACAGCGCGCGCTCGAGGGCCCGGCGGCACTCCTCTTCGCCCTCGATCAGACGCATCTCACAGCAGGTCTTCGCGGTGCCCAAGGCGACGAGGCAGAACGCGGTCCGAGCGCGCGTCTCCTCGACCGTCGCGCCACTCGACCAGCAGCCATCGTCTCGTTGCGACTCGCACAGGAACTGCAGAGCACGCGACGTCGGTCTCCTCAGGAGGAACGTGTCGCCCGAGAGGATGAGCAACTCCGTGATCGCCAGTGTCGACAACGCATGGTCGAGCTCGGGCTGCGGCGAGTCGGGATGCGCGAAGGAGCCGGATTCCTGCTGCTGAGCGAGGAGCCACTTCGCTCCGCGTCGGGCGCTCTCGACGTACGTGGGATGCGAACCATCCTTGTGCGTGTGCCCGTAGCCCGGTTGCACGGCGATCGCGAGAGCGGTGAGCGGCACTCTCTTCCAGTCCTCGGCTTCCGAGCCGCTGGCCTCCCAGAAGCCCTCTTCTCGCTGAGCACGGGTCAGCCACGTGATCCCCTCTTCGATGGCTTTCGGAATCATCGCGCCCAACCACTCGCGGTGGGGATCGTCGTCCTGGGCATCGAG
>JAGQRC010000696.1 GCA_020425835.1 Planctomycetota bacterium
TGGACTGACGTGTACCGCCGAGCGTGCCGTCGGCGGAATCGGGAACCCGAGTCTTCGGTGGGGCGGACCCAGCGATGCTTGTCCCGTTCCACTCCGCGACACGTCGACATGCTCCGCAATGCTCGGTCTACCGCCCCGTTGCTCCCCGCAGCACGGCAGCCATCGCCGCAATCGCGCCCGCGGGGTCGGTGCCGTCGATCGAGCGGCCACTCATGATTCGGACTCCGGGGAGCCGTCGACCTCGTCGATGACCGCCCGTGCCCGCGCGACGATCGCGGCGTCGTAGCCGGAGACCTCGAGGACGCGGATCGCGTTGCGCGTCGTCGCCGGGCCCTGGCGAAGCCGGTAGTCGAAACGAAGCTCGTCGCCGACGACGTGCTCGCGGAAGTGGATGTTGGCGAGCTCGGGCTCGGAGGAAGCTTCGATCCGCTCCGCGAGGCGGTTGTCGTGGGTGGCGACGATCAGGAGCGCGCCGCGTCGGGTGATCGCTTCCACCAGGCTCCAGGAGATCGCGAAGCGCTCGCGCGCGTTGGTGCCGCGGAAGAGCTCGTCGAAGAGGGCGAGCACGAACGGAGTTCGCTCCGTGGCGCGAACCGCATCGCGGACCCGTTCCACCTCGACCTGGAAGTAGCTCTTCCCGTCGTCGAGCGAGTCGCGGATGTTGACGTCGGTGTAGATCTCGACCGGGGTCATGCGGAAGCCACGGCCACAGACCGGAGCGCCGATCGAGGCGAGCACGACGTTCGCGCCGATCGTTCGCAAGTAGGTCGACTTCCCCGCCATGTTCGAGCCGGTGATCGCGACCGTGCTCGCCGGGACACCGATCGCCAACGGATTCTCGACGCGTTGACCGGGATCGAGCGTCGGGTGCCCGACCGACTCCGCCTCGATGAACGGCCGCTCGGCGTCGACGATCTCCGGCCAGTCGAAGTCATCGCGCTCGGCGGTCAACGCGGCGAGGGAGAGCAGCGCCTCGGTGTGACCGAGCGCGGCGAGTGCCTCCCGAAGCTCACCACGATGCTCGAGGACCAGCCGTTCGGCACTCGGCAGCCATCGCAGCTCCCACATCGAGACGAGATTGAAACCCTCGAAGACGATGCCGAACGCGTGCCACTCGAGCCAGCGCACCCGCCGGTCGAGGCGCTCCAGTGCAACACGTCCATCGCGCAGCTTCCGGTGGGTCTCGGTCCACTCGTCCGACCGCAGCGATTCCTCGGCCAGGCTCTCATCGAGCTGCAGCAGCGCCCGCACCACCGGACCGAGGAGGCAGAGTCGATCGCGCGCGGGATTGGACCGGCTGCTGTTCGAGGTGATCGTGCTCATGCTCGCGAAGAACAGGACGACGACCACGATCAACAGTTCGGGTCGCCCGATGGCCAGGCCGAGGCACAACGGCAGCAGCGTTCCGACCAAGTGCGCCCAGCGCTCGATCCCTCGACGCTCCGCCCACTCGAAGTCGCCGTCGAGAGCGGTCGCGAGTCGGTCCAGTTTGACGGAGCGCAGCGGGAGCAACGACTGCAGGAGCCGACGTCGCACGTCGTCGCGTTCGGCGCACTCTCGAATCGCCGCCTGCCGCCGGTGGATCGCGCTCGACGACAGGAGGGGACGGGTCAGGATTTCGCTCAGACGCTTCGCGCCGAACCAGGTCGACGTCGTGTCGACCAGCCCGAAGAGCGAGCGGGATCCGCGCAGCAGCCCGAGGTCATCCGCGGTGATCGAGTCGAGCTGCTGGATGGACGCGTCTTCGTCGCGGTCATCGAGACCTGGCGCGACGGGGGCGACCGAGTGACGCGGGTTGCCGTCGCGTCGCGCCGCTTCCTCTTCGGCGAGGAGGATCTCACCGGAGAGTCGCCGACGTCGAACGTCGACACGGTGGTGGAGGACGATCAACAGCGGGAACAGGACGAGGGCGGGGAGCGCGATCGAGAATCCGATGGCCGGCCGCCCCAGCGCGACCAGCGATCCGGCGACCATGATCGCGAACAGGCTCACCCGGAGCGCCCCGAGTCGACGGGATCGACGCTCGAGCGCATCTCGCTCGGCGAGGACGCCGGGCGGTCGGGTTGGTGCGGTCTCGCCGTCGCTCATGACCGCAGAGCCGTCAGGATCATCGAGAGCATGAGGAGCACGCTGATCACTCCGTTCATCGTGAAGAACGCGCGGTTGACCCGACTGAGATCGTCCGGTCGCACCAAGCGGTGTTCGAAGATCAACAGCGCGATCACCAGTCCCACTGCGCCGAGGAAAAAGGAGCCGAGCTCGCCACCAACGCCGAGGACCAGGAGTGCGATCGCCATGCCGCCGTGGAGGAGCGCGGCGATCCGGAGCGCTCCGCGCACTCCGAAGCGGGCGGGGATCGAGTGGAGCCCGCGTCCGCGGTCGAACTCGAAGTCCATGCACGCATACAGGACATCGAAACCGGCGGTCCAGAGGAGCACGGCGACGCCGAGCACCCAGGGCTCCCACGCGAGTGAACCCCGCACGGCGACCCAGGCGCCGACCGGCGCGAGGCCCAGCGCCGCGCCGAGCACGAGATGACACAGGGCGGTGAATCGCTTCGTCCAGGAGTAGCCGAGGAGCACGACGACCACGATCGGCGAGAGCTTCAGTGCGAGCGGGTTGATCCACGCGGCGCACGCGACGAATCCTCCGAGAGAGACGACCGTGGCCAGCGCGACGAACGCGGGGGAGAGTGCACCCGCGGGGATCGCGCGGTCGCGGGTGCGGGGGTTGTCGGCATCGATGTCGCGGTCGAGCCAACGGTTGAACGCCATCGCGGCGGTGCGAGCGCAGACGACGGCGAGGACGATCTTCCCGAGGATGTCCAGCGACGGGAGTCCGCCCGCTGCGAGGAACGACGCGCCGATCGCG
>JAGQRC010000697.1 GCA_020425835.1 Planctomycetota bacterium
GGTCACGTCCTCGACGACGATGTCGACCGGGTCCTCCCGGACCTCGAGCGACGGAGGAGGAGTCGACACGCCGCCGAAGAAGACCGCGACGCGCCCGACGTCGAGTCCTCCCGTGGTCTGGATCCCGACCGCCAGGTCCTCCCAGCCATCGAGATCGAAATCGGCCGACGCGAGCGCGCTCGGTGCGCCGCCCGGGTCGAACGAATCGACCAACACCCACCCCGATGGTGAGGCTCCGTAGACGAACAGGGTGGACGGCTGGAAGCGCGCGATGACGAGTTCCCGAACGCCGTCCCCCGTTCGGTCCGACGCAGCGATGGCCGAGGGCTGGAAGCCGACACTCAGCGACTCCGGAGCGCCGAATCCGCTGATCGATCCGTGCGCCACGTGCACGGCCGCGCTGCCGACTGCGGTGTAGATCAAGTCGGGCCACGGGTCCCCGTCGAGGTCGACCACCTCTTGGGTCTCGATGAAGGATCCGAAGTCGAACGACTGGAGCAGCGAAGGTTGGGCGGCGACGTCGGAACCGAGCGCCCCCATCCCGATGACGATCAGGAGCACGAGTCGAGTCATGGGAGATCCTTCCTCAGGGGCACGCGGTGTACTGGTCGCAGGAGAGGGAGCCAGCGGTCGGATCCTCGCCGCAGTCGGGGAACGGCGGGGCGGGCGGGGACCCGGAGGTGAACAGGGCCGACAGCTGGGTGATCGCATCCGAGATGTCGAACGTCTCGTCGTCGTTCGCATCGCAGGCGTTGAGGCAGGCGAGGTCGGGCGCGACGAACAGGAGATTCAGCACCCGGATCGCGTCCGAGATGTCGAGCACCCCATCCGAGTTGCAGTCCGCGCGAACGAACGACGGAGCTGCCCCACTCGGCAGCGCAACGAACTGCAGCTGCGTTCCGGAACAGGTGAACGTCGTCGCGAGCTCCAGGGCGATGCTCGGGAACGGGTGCATCGGATCGAGGGGAACTGCGCCGTCGGACGCCAACGCCAGGGTCTCGCCGGTCCCGACGAAGGTCAGGTCGAGCGTCGCCTCCTGAACCCCGACCGTCGTGTCCAGGGACCAAGTGCCCGAGCCGATGAGCTCGATCGGATCCCCGTCGCCGAGGATCGACAGCTCCACGTTCGTCAGTGCGTAGAACTCCACGCCACCCGATGATCCGGTCCCCTGCAGCTCGAAGGTCCCGGTCGGGACACCGAGTTGGAGCAGCGGGCAGAGGCAGGGCGGCAGGCAGCCCGTGGACGCGAGTCCCTCGGTGATCGAGTAGGTCTGCGCGTTCAGGGACGACCACGGGAGCAACGCACCCGCGAGGAGCACACATCCGAGACACAGCGAACGGGGGAACGAGCCACGGGCGAGGAGGATCATCGCGGACTCCATTCAGGATCGGTGAGGCGGGGGCCTCGGTTCGGAGGGAATCGAGATCGTCGGTCGCATCCGCGCGTCGGACGCGATAGACCTGCGGGGCCCTTCAGGGATACGAGTCGGGGTGGCGAGTCGCAACTCGCGCCGATCCACCGATCTCGCGCCGTGTTGCTCACCGGGAAGGCTGTGGTGCGCCTTGCCGGCCGGCAACGAGCGGGGCGATCGACGCGAGCGGACACGGACGACACGAGGAACACTGTCGGCCCGATCGGAACGAACGACGAAGCGCCGCGCGATGCGGGCAGCGATGTGGTTCGTCACCCGGGCGCGAAGGACCGTCAAGGAGGCCGAAGTGGATCGAGTTCCGTTCGATGACGCGATGAACACCGATCCCATCGAGGACTGCGACGTCGACCACGAAGAACGCATCCGAGGCCGACTCGCGGAGCTGGTGAAGGACCACACCCAGGCGGGGATCGCTCGCGTGACGGCGGCCCCGCAGTCGAGCGTGAGCCGTTATCTCCGAGAGCGCCGCATCCCCGCGGAGTTCTGCGCCAAGCTCGCCGCGGGACTCGAGGTCCGACCGGAGTGGCTCCTCCTCGGCAGGGGACCGCGATACGTCGTCGACGGTTCGCGCGAGGGAAGTCTCGATGCGGTGGTGGATCTCGCCCGCGCTCTCGACGCCGTCGGCAACATGACGCTCCTCAGCGTCGCAGGCGACAAGAGCCGGGAGCAACTCTGGAAGCTCCGACGATCGCTCGATCGGGTGGACGAGCTACAACAGCGGCTGTGCGACGAATACGGCCCGATGTTCCATGCCCTCCACCGCGAGTTCATCGAGTCGTTCCGACGCTCCGATCTCGATCACGCGGAGCGCACCCTCGAGACGCTGTCCGAGCTCGTCCGCCTGCTCCGCAGCCCGACGTTCGAGACCGTCTATCTCCACTCGCGGGCGTTCCTGCTCGATCACCGCGGACGATTGGACGAAGCGCTCGCCGTCCATCGCCAGGTGGTGCGACGCGTGATCGGCGAGCCGCTGTCGAGCGGGACGCGCAACATGGCGGTGAACTTCCTCCGTCTGCTCTTCAAGACCTTCCGACTCGCGGAGGCGTCACGCATTGCGCGCGCGCTCATCGCCCTCGACGAGGACCAGGCGGACATCGGGGAGCACTGGGAGCTCGAGATCGCGCGAGCCATGTGCGCCCTCGAGATGGGCGACGTCGCCGGGGGGACACAAGGGCTCGCCGTCGCGTTCCCGCGCATCGGGGCGGAAGCGCAGCGGATCTGGCGGGTCAATCAACTCGTCGCCCTCTTCCTCCAGGGTGGACTGCCGTACGCGGAAGTCCTGTCGATCGCCGATCGCGAGACGCGCGAGCACGGGAACTCCCGCAAGGCCGCCGCGCGAACGCTCGCGCTCCACGCCCTCGCGATCGAGTCGATGGATGAGCTGTCGCGGCTCACCGAGCACTTCGGGTCGGAGC
>JAGQRC010000698.1 GCA_020425835.1 Planctomycetota bacterium
TCGACGCGGTCGCCGCCGCACGATGACCATCTCGCGAAGGAGTTCCTAGTGTCCGACGTCGATTCCGAACTCGTCCTACTGACCACGGCGGGCAACATCTTCGAAGCTCACCTGTTGAAGGGGATCCTGGCCGACCACGGCGTTCCCGCCTACATACCGGGCGAGAACGCCATGGACGAGTGGAGCGCGCCCGCCCGCACGATGTCGATCCGCATCGAAGTGCGTCGTTCCGACCTGGCGCGCGCGACCGAGATCGTCGACGAGGAACGCGCCCGAGCGAACGATCGACGGGGAGAGCGAGAGGACTGAGGCGACGAGGGCGAACCGGACCGAGGCCGGCCGCGATCCTGGGATCGTGTGGCTTGCGAGCGATCCCTGCCGCTCCCCGAACCGATCCCCGTCTGCCTCCCTCTCGTCATCCCCCACCCAGCAGATCCCGATACACCCGGTACCTCCTCTCCGTGATCCGCCCCGTCTCCGACGCCTCGCGCACGGCGCACGCCGGTTCATCGCGGTGCGTGCAGTCGTTGAACCGACAGTGCGCCCCTTCCCGTTCGATTTCCGGAAAGCACGCGATCAGTTCTTCGGCGGTCAACTTGTCGAGACCGAAGCTCCGGATGCCCGGGGTGTCGATGATCAGGGTCTCGTCTCCGAGATCGTAGAGCGTCGACGATGTCGTGGTGTGCCGACCCTTGCCGGCGTGGTCGGTCACCGCTCCCGTTGCGGCGCGCGCCGCTGGGTCGAGCGCGTTCAGGAGCGACGACTTGCCGACGCCGCTGTGCCCGACGAAGACCGAGAGTCGGCCCCGGAGCAGGTCGCGGAGCGGGTCGAGTCCGAGCTCGCGCTCGGCCGAGCAGGGGATCACCGGGATCCCGAGCGCGCGATGGGCATCGAGCACCGAGAGTTCGCGCACGGGATCCTCGGCGAGATCGACCTTGTTGACGACGATCACCGGTTGCGCACCGCCTCGCTCGATCGCGACGAGGAAGCGATCGATCAGATTGGGACGCAGCGGAGGCGAGATCAGCGCGGAGACGATGCCCACCACATCGACGTTGGCCGCAAGGACTCGTTCGAGGTGGCGATTGTGGGGATCGGGGCGAGAGAGTCGGGTCGAGCGGGGGAGGACGGTCTCGACGCGATCGACATCCGAGACCTCGACGAAGTCGCCGACCGCCAACGCCGAGCGCTGCACCGTGCGGACCGACTCCGACAGCTCCACGACCCGCAACTCACCGTCGTCGAAACGAACGCGGCATCGACCCGCTTCGACGTGGACGACGCGCGCGGTTCGCCCCGTCGGCGAGGTGCCGGCGGACGCGTCGAGTCGCTGATGGTCCTCGTCGAGGAGCCGGTCGACGTACTCCTCCAGGGAACCGGTGCGGCGACGGACCGGCACGACCGTGTCTCGGTCCGATCCCTCCTCCCATTCGTCGGGGTCGAAGTGGCGGAAGCTCGTCGGGGAGCGTCGGCGAGCCGGGCGCTCGACGGCCGCCTTCCGCATGTTGCGAGCGCGCTTCAGCAGCTTCGCTCGCTCGTTGCCGTCGAGTTTCTCGAACTCCGAACGGCGCGAACGCTTCTTGGATGAACTCAAGTGTTGGACCTCATGGTCGAGCGGTCGCCGCACGCGTCTGGGCACGAAGCGGCCAGGGCGCGTGGTCGGCGCTCGACGGATGGCGTGGGTGTTCATGGGTTGGAATGCGTCGGGAGGTCGTCCGACGAGGGGGACCTTCACACCACCGAGTGATCACGGGGCCGACGAGGGACCCGGACACCGGTGGGAAGGGCGAGGCGCGATGTCAGCAGCGCGCGTGGAGAACCGGCTCTCGCCGAGTTCGAATCGGCGGCTAGACCGCGTCCCACTCCATCGGAGCGACCAGAACGACCTTCTCAGTTTGGGTGGCTTTCGTCATGGTGCGCTCCTTTCGAGGGCTGCGTTCACTGTTTTCCGGGAGGGATCACAGCTTGCCGGGAGGGATCACAGCTTGCCGGATCAACATCGGCGGTGTCGACGGGCGAGATAGGGATCCTACTGGCTCCGCGTGCGTTGGCAATCGCGCGTCGAGAAAAGGCCCGCCGCGGACCTCGGCTCGAGTTCCCTCAGTGAGACAGTATCGGCAGACACTTCGCCTGACCGAGCCTCATCGGGTGTGCCCCGGCGGGGGAGTGGTCGATCGTGAACGGACCGAGGTCGTGGTCGCAGTGGAGGAGGAGCAACGTCCGGGCGTCGGGCTCGTGGCGCGGCGTCGGCACGAACGTGTCATCGGCGTAACGTGCCGTGTCCGACAGTCGGACTTCATCGATGCGACCGAGCAGGGTGTCGACGGGTTCGCCGCGACGATTCGGATCGGCGCCGACGTAGAGCGGAAGGGCGTTCTTGGTGCGATCGCCGGCGCCCAGTTTCGACGCGACGAGCTTTCCGTCGACATAGAGTCGGACCTCCCGACCGTCGAAGACTCCGGCGAGATGGATCCACTGGTTCGGCGTGAGGGTCAGGTCCGTCGGCTCCGCGGTCACGTACTGCCCTCCGACGTGAACTCCGAAGGATGGCTTGCCCTCCGATGCGAACAGGTAGTACTCGGAGGTCTCGCTCTTCGCGACGATCGGACGACGTCCCGAGTAGCTCGGAGCGTTCACCCAGCACTCGAGAGTCAGGGGGCCGTCGGGTGGCGAAGCGTTCTCGCTCCGGACCTTCACGCAGGAACCACGGCCATCGAGTGTGAGGGCGAAGTCCCGCGCCTCGAACAGCGAGGTGGGGACCGACTCCAGCGCGAGGTCCGGCTCGAAGAGACGCTCCGGGAGCGCGATGCGCATCCCTTCGCCGAGCGCGTCGGTCT
>JAGQRC010000699.1 GCA_020425835.1 Planctomycetota bacterium
GAGGAGCGGGGAGTACTCGAACCGGATCGGCTCGAGCACGCGGACCGAGTCCCCGGAGCCGGACGCGCTCACCTGAATGCGGCGGAGGCTGCTCGGGGCCACCGACCTCGCGGGAGCCCGTCGCCACTCGGCGAGCGCATACCCGACGCCGATACCGACCGACACGAGCAGTGCCGAAGAGACCCAGCGCGACGTCCTCGCCGACGGCCACGGGGCGAGCGAAGTCGTCGCCGGGTTCGCCTCGGACTCGGGACTCGGGGGCGGCGGGACGGCGACCGCGGCCGACGCCGGGATCGCCGACGGAGTGGCCCCCTCGTCGTGTGGCGGCACGCCGAACTCGACCCACGACGAACGCTCGCTCCGGTCGAGGTCGGACGCGCCAGTCGTCGCGTCGGCGTACGCCTCGGCAGCGTCCTCCTCTGCGGAGTCGCGCTCTTCGGCGTTCTCCTCGAAGCCGTCGGACCCGTCTTCGCCGTCGATCTCCTCCTCGAGATCCGATTCGTCTTCGAGGGGTGTATTGAGGTGACGCTTCGCGCCGGTGTAGACGATGACCTCGCGCAACGCGCCGTTGTCGAGGATCTCCAACATCACGTTTCCGACGACGAAGCGAGAACCCCGCGGGAGGAAGGCCTGCTCGATCCGCTCCCCTTCCACCCAGGTCCCGTTCTGAGAGCCGAGATCGCGGAGCAGATACCCATCGCCGACGGGAACCAGCTTGCAGTGTCGTCGCGAGACTCGACCGCGCTTCAGTACCAGGTCACAGCGGCGACCTCGGCCCACGACGCGCGTCTCCGACGGACCGCGTCGCCTCTTCTCGAGCCTCGGAGCCTTGGGGCGCGCCTCCCGATCCGAGACTCCAGCCCTCGACCTCGCTACTTCGTCGTCCACGCGCTGCCTCTTCGTCCTGCGCACGGCCTCTCGTCGACCGGCACCGTCACGAGACGGGCATCGTTTTTTCGAGCAGGCCTCGTGCCAGCATCATCCCTCGCCGCCTCCGCCTCACTGGCGTCCATTGTACGCGCGGAGACCGCTCGAGTCGTGCACCGGTCCCCTCCACGATCGTCAGCTCGACCTTACGTCGTAAGGCGGACCTTACATCCGCTCCGCCGAACGGGCGTCGATCGGGCGCCGATCGGATCGATCGATTTCGGTGCTTGACCGACTTCTACAATCGTAGTAGCTTGCTTCTACACCTGTCGAAGAATGATCCCCCCACCGCGGAGAACCGACCTTGCCCACGCCGCCGCCGCTCACCGATCCCGAGTGGAAGATCATGAACATCGTCTGGGAGCTCGAAGAGGCGACCGCTCGGGAGGTGCTCGCACGACTCGACGTCGATTGGGCCTACACGACGGTCAAGACCATGATGGCGCGGCTGGTCGCCAAGGGTGTGCTACGGGAGACGAAGCGGAGCAACGTCGGAGTCTACAGTGCCCGCGTCCGACGAGGCACCGCGCAACGCAAGGCGGTGCGGGACCTGCTCGACCGCGCGTTCGATGGAGCGTTCGGGTCGATGGTCGCGTTTTTCGCCTCGAACGAGCGCCTCTCGGCGCGAGACCAAGAGAGACTTCGACAACTCCTCGTCGAGAGCGATCGCGACCTCGAGGCGGAGGAGTCGTGATGGGTGGCGTCGCTCTCGGGGATCTCTGGTGGCGGTGGTGGCTCGATCTCGCCTGGCAGGTCCCCTCGATGACGATCGTCGTGCTGTTGCTCGATCGGATGCTGGGTCGGGTCCTCGGGTCTCGTGCCGTGCTCGCGCTGTGGGCAGTGATCTTCGCGAAAGCGATCCTCCCACCCCTCTGGACCTCGTCGTGGGCCTTGCCGACCCTGTCTCCCCCGACGGTGGACGCCGCGACCGTACCGCTGGCGGCGACTCGATCCTTCGGGTTCGCGCATCCTCTCCTCGCCCTCTGGTCGGTCGGGTTCGCGCTGATCGCCGTTCGCTGGGTCCACGGACATCGGCGCGCCTGGCGGGCGATTCGGGACCGCTCGCGCCCTGTCGACGCGTCGCTCGGTGATTACGCGCGTGAACTCGCCTCCCGATTGGGCTATCGGGGACGCCTCGAACTCCGTGTCGATCCCGCTGCGAGCTCACCGGCGCTGATCGGATGCCTGCGAACGATCATCGTTCTCCCGCCGCAGTGGATCGAGGCTCCACCGAACTTGCGACTCGAGCACGCGCTGTTGCACGAGATCGCTCACCTGAAGCGTCGCGACCCCTGGTGGCGCGCCGCATGGACCTTCGTCCAACTCGTGCACTGGTACCAACCGACGTGGATCATCATCCGACGTCGCGTCGCGCTCTGGCAAGAGGTCGGTTGCGATGCGGCGGTGGTGCGCGCGCTCGGCGGCGACGCCTCCCGATACCGACGGACCTTGCTCGAGACCGCCGTCGCCGGCCTCGCTGCACCGCGACGCCTCGCACTCGGCTTCTTCGGTTCGACGATCCTCACCCGCGTCGCGCACCTCGAACACCGCGACGAAGTTCGACGGGGCTGGAGCCGAGCGAGTCTCGTCGGACTGGCCGTGGTGCCGCTCCTCGGGGCGGTCGTGCTTCCGGACAGCGACCGAGCCTCCTCGACCGCCGCGCGGGTCGCGCGGCCCGACGACGCGAGGGACGAACCCTCGGACGATCCCGGTCTCGTCCAGCTCGCGCAGCGCACCGTCGACGAGCATCGACGAGGTGAACGCACCGGTTGCATGACCCTTCGCTACGCCTCCCTCTACCTCGCACAACAGGAATCCGTCGAGACCGACCCGTCGACTCGACCCTGACCCGACCGACAACACCGAAAGGACCGTGTCATGAGCCTTCCCCGCGGGCGTGTGCCCACCC
>JAGQRC010000700.1 GCA_020425835.1 Planctomycetota bacterium
CTCCTCCAGATGATCGCGAACTCCATCGCGACCAATGCCCCGGACGTGGACTTGATCGTCCTATTGATCGACGAACGCCCGGAGGAAGTCACCGACATGGAGCGCAACGTCCGCGGAGAAGTGATCTCCTCGACGTTCGACGAACCCGCGAGCCGTCACGTGCAGGTGGCCGAGATGGTCATCGAGAAGGCGCGTCGTCTCGTCGAGTACGGCAGGGACGTCACCATCCTCCTGGATTCCATCACCCGACTCGGCCGCGCCTACAACACGGAGGTCCCCCATTCGGGGCGGATCCTCTCCGGTGGTGTGGATGCCAGCGCATTGCAGAAGCCGAAGCGTTTTTTCGGGGCTGCTCGAAACATCGAGGAGGGCGGCAGCCTGACGATCATCGCCACTGCGCTCATCGACACCGGCTCGCGAATGGACGAGGTGATCTTCGAGGAGTTCAAGGGCACCGGCAACTGCGAGTTGCATCTGGACCGACGCCTGGCCGACAAGCGCGTGTTCCCGGCGATCGATGTCACCCGTTCCGGAACCCGCAAGGAGGAACTCCTCCTGACACCCTCCGAGCAGAAGAAGCTCTGGATCCTCAGGAAGGTCCTCAACGACATGAATCCTGTCGAGGCGATGGAACTCCTCAAGATGAAGATGAAGCAGACCAAGTCCAACAGCGAGTTCTTCAGCTCGATGAGTGCGGAGTGATCCGCGCCCGAAGGCCGCGATGGAAGAGACCGCAGGAGATCGATCGATCTCCTGCGGTCTTTCGCGTTTCGGAGGGTTCCGAGACAGTCGTCCCGCGGACGGGCGACCTCAGGCTCGCTTGTTCAGGGTCTGAACGACGATCGAGAGGTTTCGCGCCTCGCGGCCCGAGTCGTTCAGCACTCGTACCGTGATTCGGAATGCGCTCGGGAGATAGCCCGCCTTGAAGCGAAGCGCACCCTGGTCGCCTTCCCACGCCGAATCGTCCACACGCTCCTTGAAGTAGAGTCGATCGACCTCGCGTCGGTAGACCGTGTAGTCGCCCGAGGGAAACTTGCTGGTCCCTCCGTCGGTCCATATGTAGAGCTGATCCCCGAAGTTCAACTCCGAGAAGTACATCTTCTCGTCGCCCACCTCGAAGTACGGCGCAACCAGCTCCCCGGTCCGCGTGGTGCGGCGTCCCTTCTTCGCGACGCCTCGCGTCTGCATCTCACGGAATCCCCCGTAGATGAACTCCTTGACGTAGCCGCCGTCGTACGGCTTCACCCGCTGTTCGCTCTTCGCGCGCCGGGACCCGGCCTCCTCGCCGGGTGTCACGAAGGCGCCCGGCTCGCGATCACCGACATTGTCGAAGAAGTACTCGATCTTCAGGTCGGTGACGTTCGGGCAGAGCTCGTAGCGATCCTCACGAACCTTGAGCTCCTGGTTGTAGAAGCTGCTGGCATCCGTGTCGATGTACCGAACCACCTTGACCAGGACGAGGTTCGCGTTCGACTCGACGGAACCTTCGATCTTCCCGGTCTCACCGGCAGCGAACGCGACGGGGTCCGCCAAGTAGTACTCGATGTTGGCGACCCGCTGGTCCCCACGGACCGTCGTCGGCCCCTTGAAGTAGAGAGAGAAGTTCGCGTGGCGACTCTCCACGCCGAGCCTCTCGGTGGTGTACCACTTCTCGATGACCAGGGTGCCCTCGTCGTAGTATCCGGGTCGGCCGCCTACCAGGTTCGGTCCGGAAGCGTCGTCCTTGAGCTCCTCACCCTCATCCCAGTGACCGTTCTGGGGGTCGCGACCACCGGATCGGTCGACGTAGAACTCCAGGTCCGAGGTCGGCAGTGCCAGTTGGAGGTGGTCACGCAGGTCGTTGAGAACGTACCGCGCCTTCTGGAGCACCTCGACTCGAGCAGAAGTCTCGTCGTAGAGCTGTTGGGCGCGCGTGCTCACCGTGACGACCATGCCGATCAGCACCGCGGACAACGCCATGGCGACCATCAGCTCCAGTAGGGTGAAGCCCCGTTGGGACTCGCGGGGACCGCGTTGCTGCATCATGGGCACCCTCACTTGTGCACGAGGAATCGAGCTCGAAGGATCGGATTGTCCGCGCCGGCCGTGCGGGAGACGAACGATCGATAGACCAGGACCTCCACCTCGAAGAGCTCGTTGGCCGGCACGAACTCCCGGTCACTGGGAGCCTGGCGACCCAAGGAGCCGTCGTTCAGGGCGCGGCGAATCGTGAACGCGAAGGAGTAGTCGCGAATCGGGTCCCGCTCGTCGAAGCCGAGGGAGAGCTCCGAGTCGACGTCCTCACCGACGTGATCGATGAACTCCTCGTCGAGGGAGTAGGTACGGAAGACCTCGTAGGAGGTCACCTCCCGCTCGCCATCGGGCAACTCCATCACTCGTGTCAGGTCATCTGCGTCATCGTCGGCTCGCGTCGGGTCGCCCCCACCGTTCGGCGTGGCCCCCGAGTCCATGTCCTCGACCGTTCGATCGGTTCCGGCGGCGGACTCGGTCCACGAGAGACCGTCCGACTCCGGGTAGACGAACACCTTCCCGCGGTTGTAGGCGCTCTCGCGGTTCTCCAGTCGCTTCCGACGCTCGTCCGAGTCGTCTTCCGGCAGCAGAATGTAGTAGTCGGCGCTCGGGCGAGCTTGGTCCACGGTCACCGGGAGCGCGTCCTTGACCCCGGGATGCGAGAAGACGAAGAAGGTCCAGCGACCGTCGTCGGACTGCCCCTTCCGATGAGCGAGCCCTTCTCGAATCGCCTGCTCCACGGACTGAGCAATGATGACCGCGTTGGTGTTCTCGATGGTCGCTTTCCCGGGGCGCAGCGAGACAGGGAACAGTGCGAGG
>JAGQRC010000701.1 GCA_020425835.1 Planctomycetota bacterium
GACGAGAGTGTCCTGCTCAGCGGCTCGTACGACCCCTTGATCCCGCACCTCGATCGGATCGCGGTCGATCAGTTCGTCCTGGAGTACGCGACGCCGCGCGCCGGAAAGGTCGAGGTGCTCGGCCAGCTCCCGGAGCGAGTGCGACTCGGGTTCGGGTGCGTGAACCCGCGGACGACCGAGGTCGAGCCGGTGGACGACGTCGTCGCCAAGGTGCGAGAGGCCATCGCGGTCCTCGGACCCGAGCGCATTCTGCTCAACCCGGACTGCGGCTTCGGGACGTTTGCCGAGCGACCGGTCAACACGTGGGACATCGCGGCGAGAAAGCTGGAAACGCTCGCGCGCGCGGCAGAGATCCTCCGGGCCGGTTGAGCCCGGAACGAGTGGTGATGTTCTCGAAAGGGGGACTCATGGTTTCGCGGTTTCGCTGGGCGGGGGGCCTGGCGCTCTTGTTGTTGGCGTTTCGTGGGCAAGCGAGTGCGGTCGGCTGAGTCGCGGCGGGGATCCTTCCCAACCTCTCGGTCCGAGAGGAATTCCGGTCGAACGTCCCGGGGCGATTCCGCTTCACGTTGCTCTACTCCTACTCCGACTCCGACCACTACTACGGTGGTGAGAAGCGGGACTTCGGCGTCGAGCGGTCGGTCCAGCCGTCCACTCTCTCGAACGAGTTCACGGGGATCCTCGAGGCGGACGTGACCGAGAAGTTCTCGGTCGTCGCCGAGGTTCCCTTCATGTACACCCGACAGGTCCGCGGCCTCGGAGGAGTGAGTGGCGCGATGGTCGCCGCGGGCCTCGGTGACGTGCGCGCCATGGCGCGCGCCTGGCTCCTCGACACCGACCCGAGTTTCCGTCTCTACGGTGGGCTGGGGTTGCGGCTGCCGACCGGCGCGTCCGACGAGAAGTTCACGGCGCAGAACGGAACGCGAGTCTCCAAGGACCTCGCGGCACAACCGGGCACCGGCAACGTGGCCGCGATCCTCGAGGTCGGTGGAAGCGCCCGGATGGCCGAGCGCGTCGGCATCTACTACCGAGCGCGATACATCGTGACGCCGTACTCCGAGACGGATGCCAAGAACTTCCGGAACGAGTTGACGAACACCGGTCCTCGGAGGAACTCCGATTCCGATTCGGCGACGGTCGTGATCGGGAGCATCTGGTCGATCACCCAGGACTCGCCCGACAGCGAGCCCAGCGCCTTCGGTCAGGTGGCGGCGACGCTCGGTGTCCAGGCGGCCTGGGTTCCGTATCACGATCTGATCGGTGCGACCAAAGGGTTCCGACGCGCAGGGATCATCCTGTTCGTCGAGCCCGGGCTGAGTTGGTCACCACGTCCGACGGTGACGACGACGCTGTCCGTTCCGATAACCGTGTACCGCAAGATCCAGCGCAACGCCGGGAACATCCCGGAGATCATCGCGCAGGCTTCCGTCACGTTCACCTTCTGACCCCGGCCGGACTCATCGGAGTTCGCCCGCAGGCCGTCCTCGAGTCGCGCGTTGGACGAGGCGGAACCTGTGCTGTCGCGGGCTCTGCGTATCGAGTTCGATCGCTTCGAGAGCGCCCCGTGGTCCCGACTGGACCTCGGGGCGTCGTTCGTTGCGCGGGGGACGCGTCCCCCTTCCGGCGCCGGCGGTCCGTGGACCCGAGTGGCGCCTCCGATAAAATCGCGGCTTCGCCCTGTGGACCGGCAGCCTCGTGGCCGGATACCGTGGGTCGTCCTATCCTTGGGATGAGTGCTTCCGTGGCCGCTCGTCTTTTGCCACCGAGGCCCGAAGCGGCGTCCTTTCGACGAGGTGTTGCGTCAGGAAAATGCTCCCGGACCACGAAGCCCACGAGCGCTCCTCGAGCGCGGCGAGCGAACGCGAGCATCGGGAGTTCCTGGACGCGCGTCCGATCGACGCGGACGACGAACCCCCGCGATCCGTGCACGAGGTGTCGAGCTCCATGCAGTCCACTGCTTCCGAAGCGACGGCTCCCGCGGCCAAGATCGAGGTTCCCTATCTGCTCCTGACGCACATTCCCTACTGCGTCGATGAGCGGGGGCGGATCTGCTTGGGCGGAGCGTGGAAGCGAGACCTCGAACGTCACTTCGAGTACCTCGGTCGCATGGTGTTGGTCGCTCCCCAGCACGACTCCCTCCCCGAGGAGCCCGATCTCGTCCCGTTGGTCGTTCCCGATGGAGTGGAGTTCCGCGTCTCTCCGCTGCCGCGGCAGGACACGAGCGGACGCGCGCTGCTCGCTCTCCCGAAGACGTTCTTGACGCTGTGGCGCGAGATCCGTCGGGCGAGTGTCGTCCACTCCGGGATCGTCGGTTGGCCCTACCCGCTCGGCTGGATCGCCAATCCTCTGGCGCTCCTCTTCAAGCGGCCCCTCGTGATCCTGGTCGAGAGCGCGCACTGGAGGTTGTCGGGCGACGGCCCCTACTCGTGGAGACAACGGCTGCGCGCGGCGGTCACCGAGAAGCTCGCTCGCTTCTTCGTCCGTCGGGCCGATCTCACCATCTTCACTCAGCCGAGCTACCGAGACTCGATGCTCGGTGAAGGAGCTCGGTCGCGCGGCGAGATCATCCCGGCGTCGTGGATCGACGAGTCCGACATTCGGGCGTCGGAGGATGCGGAGGTCGATTGGCAGCGGAAGCGCGCCGAGATGGAGAGCCGGCCGCGACTCCTCTTCGCCGGGCGCCTGACTCGCGAGAAGGGGATCCCCGTTCTCCTCGAGGCCATCCAGATCCTCGACGAGCGCGGCGTTCGCGTGCGGGTGGATGTCATCGGGGAGGGGCCCCTGCGCGAGGCGTGCGAAGAGGTGGCCGCAGATCTCGAGCACG
>JAGQRC010000702.1 GCA_020425835.1 Planctomycetota bacterium
GGTAAGCCCTCACCAACGGGCTCGACAACACGGCGGTCGGCCGGACGCCCATTTCGACGAGACCGCGTGCGGCGTCGTGAGTGCGCTCTCGCCCACGCTCGGTGAGTGGCCGTTCGAAGTCGGGAGGGCAGTCGGGGTCCTCGCGCGGGAACGCGATACCGTGGCGCATGACGTAGAGAATCACGCTGAGACCTCCACCCCCGTTCACGGGGAACCCCGATTTGCTCCGAGACCGACGCTCCTTCGGAAGCTCTCGGCCCCGGGGTCCCCGAGGCCGCGACATTGTAGCGATGTTCGGCATCATGCGAAGAGGATAGACGCGCCTCACGCCATCGCAGCGTTGCGCTGGAACGCCGATGTCTGGCAACATTCGGCGCCCCGAAGGGCGAAACGTCCGAGACGATGGAGGAGCGCAATGGAGAATCGTCGCCGCTATCCCGAGATCAGTCTCAGCGCGGTCGTCTTCGCGGTGGTCATCGGCGTCGTGATGAACGCGGCCATCACCCTGGTCGGGCTTCGGATCGGCTTCACGATTCTCGGCTCCGCGATCGCCGCGCTCCTGGGCTTCGGGATCCTGCGCGGCCTGCTCGGGCGCGGATCGATCCTCGAGACCAACATCGCCCAGACCATCGCGTCCGGCGTGAACTCCCCCAACGCGGGCGTGATCTTCACCGTGCCGGTGCTCGTTCTCCTCGGCCTCTCCGACCTCCGTCCTTCGTCGAGCGAGTTCTGGCTCCTGACGGTGGCCTGCGTCACGGGCGGACTGCTCGGCACGGCGTTCATCATTCCGCTGCGCAAGCAGATGCTCGACATCGATCGCCTCCGATTCCCGACCCCCACGGGCGTGGCAACGATCCTGAAGTCGCCGGGGGCGGGGCCGCGCAAAGCGGCCGTGCTCGTCCTCGGCCTCGCGATCGGCGCTCTGATCCAGCTCCCGAAGGGGCTACCGAACATCCGAACCACCGCCGATGTCGCCGATCTCGACGCCTTGGTCGCGAGCGAGCGCGTCAGCCCCGCCGCTGCGGAGCGGACTCGGATGATTCGAGGCTGGGTCGACGGGCGCCGCGCGCCGGAGGAGATCGTGGAGAAGGGAAGACTCGAAGCGCAACGGCTCGAGCTCGCCCACCGAGTCAACGAAGGTGAGGCCCTCGGCGAGGAGCTCGAAGCGGCCCGTGCCGCTATCGAGGCCGCCGCGCCCGAGGACATCTCACCGAAACTCGCGCACGCCGTCTTCCTTGCGACCTCGGGCGACCTCGATTGGTCCGATCTGCGGGATCGCAACCTCGGCTGGGCCGCGGATCACTGGCCCGGCTACGCGGATCTGGATTGGCGGCTGCCGGAAACACGCGACGACACAGGCACGCTGACGGTGCGCTGCGACCGGGATGGCAACGGTCGCCCGGACCTCCTGTTGACCGACGATGAGTTCGACTTCGGTCGATGGGTCGGTCTTCCCGACGAGGTGCAGCTCGTCTTCGCGATCGCCCCGTTCGCGATCGGAGCGGGCTTCCTGACCGGACAAGCCGGGCTGTTCGTCCTCGTCGGCGGCATCCTCGCGTTCCTGTTCCTCAATCCGCTCGCCTTCAACCTCGGCTGGATGCCGGCGACGACGCAGGCGCACGAAGTGCCGGGGCTCGCGCGCGGTCTCTTCAACCGGCACCTCGGCATCGGGCTTCTCCTCGGTGGCGCGTTCATGGGGATCATCGCGTCCCTTCCGGCGATCCGCGAAGCGCTGCGATCGGTGATCGAGTCGTCTCGCACGCGATCCGCCGGCGGCTCCGACGAACTCGGCATGAAGCCGATCGCGATCATCGCGGTGGCCGGGTTCATCGTGCTGTTCGTTCTGGCGAGCTTCGTCGGGAACCAGCCGTTCAACACGATCTGCCCCGTCTCCGGAACGAAGCTCGAGGCCGTCGAGTCGCCGGCGACCCTCGAGTACGCGGGCTACACCATCGGCTTTGCGAACGATGCCGCGGCCAGCGACTGGGACGGTCGCCCCGCGGCCGAGAAGGACGCCTATCTCGAGGGACAGCGTGCGCATCCGGGTTGGCTCGGCGGACTTCCTTCGCTGCTGCGGGCTGCGATCATCGCGCTGGTCGGGGCGGTCTGGATCTGGTTCGCCGGATTGATCATCGCTCAGTGCACCGGGATGACCGACTGGTCCCCGATCTCTGGAATGGCGCTGTTGACGGTGGTGCTGGTCATGTTGATGGCGGGAACCGGGGCCGTCTTCGGAGCAGTCCTGCTCGGCGCGACCCTGTGCGTGGCGATCACTCTCGGCTCGGACATGATGGGCGACCTGAAGACCGGATACCTGGTCGGTGCCCGCCCTCGAGCCCAGCAACTCGCAGAGCTCTCGGTCGTCTGGCTCGGGCCGGTCGTGTCGATGTTGACCATCGCGCTGATCACGACCAAGAACCTCGCCGACGGCGGCCCGGCGATCGGACCGGGCTCTCCGATGAAAACCGATGCGCCGCAGGCGCAAGCCCTGCAGGCGGTGATCACCGGCATCCAGGGCGGGTCGATGCCGTACGCGCTCTACATCCTGGGCGCGATCGTCGGCGGACTCTTGGGTCTCGGCGCGTTCTCGGGACTCGGGGTCCTCGTCGGACTCTCGATGTATCTCCCGTTCGCCTACATCTCGACCTACGGTATCGGCTGTGTCGCGAACATCGTGCTTCGACGGCTCAAGGGCGTCTCCTGGACCGAGGAGTGGGGAGTGCCGCTGGCGGCCGGATTGATCGTCGGAGACTCGGTGCTCGATTTGACCATCAACGCCATCGCCGTCTCGCTCGGTTGA
>JAGQRC010000703.1 GCA_020425835.1 Planctomycetota bacterium
GTCGTAGGTCTGTTCCATGCTCTGGAAGGGCGAAACGTGAAACGCCTTGTCGAAGCGGAACCGCTGGACGCGACGATCGGGATCGCAACGCAGGAGATAGGCGTGGCGCTCGTTCCAAGGCGTGTTGCTCACATGCGCGACGATCCATTCGGGGCGCTGCGCCTCGTCCCTCACCAAGTAGAAGCTCACTGGGTTCATCACGACGCCGAAGTACCGCAGGTGAGTGACCAAGCAGATCGGCCCGGCGGGTCGCCGGCCGGCCCGCTCCGCGACGAGGTCGCGAACCGCATCGTCCAGCGTCTTTCGTCGATCTCCGAGGTGATCGGCTCGACGAAACCAGGCGATGGCCGGCCACCGCGTCGACCAGAGCCAACGTCCGCGGAAGACCCGATCGAGCTCCGCCAACTCGAGCGCCATCAGGAACAGGCGCACGCGGAACCGATGGGGCACCGGAGCAACTCGGTCGTGGATCACTCGACCTTCGAGGATGCCGCTGCGCACACCGCCTCCTTCCCGGACTTCGAGATCAGGCGGTCGGCGACCTCGTGAGCGCTCCGAACCCCGTCCTCGTGGAAGCCGTAACCCCAGTACGCCCCGCAATAGCTGATGCCATCGAGATCGATCATCGAGGACCGACACGATTGCGCCGCAGTTCGGTTCGGCGTGTAGAGCGGATGCTCGACCGGCCACCGCTCGATGATGAGTCTCGGATCGATGCGGGAGTCGTCGTTGAGGGTGACGCAGAACGAGGTCGGGGAGTCGAACCCCTGCAGTCGATTCATGAGGTAGGTGATCGTGGCGGCCCCGGTGCGACACCCACCCACTCGACAGTTCCAGCTCGCCCAGGCCCGACGCGAATCGGGAAGCACCGAGGCGTCGGTGTGGAGGATCGCGACATTGCGTTGGTACGGGAACGCGGCGAGCGTCGAGCGCTCGATCGCACGCGGCGCGTCGAGCATTCGAAGGGCGGTGTCGGCATGGACACCGAGAACGACATGGTCGTAGCGCTCCACCGCACCGTCTTGGGTCTCGACCCAAACCTCACCTGGGGCGCGCCGGATCCGGCGCACCGCGCGACCTCGTCGGATCCGGCTCGAGAATCGTCGAGACAGGGGCTCCAAGTAGCCCCGGGATCCACCGTCGACGACGCGCCACACGGGACGCTGGCCGATCTCGAGCATCGAGTGCTGGTGCAGGAACTCCGCGACGAAGCGCATCGGGAACGATCGAAACGTCGACGGAGGACAAGACCACAGTGCCGCACCGAGAGGGATCAGGTACCGATCGGCGAAGTCACTGCCGAGACGTCTTCGCTCGACGAACTCCCCGACGGTCTCCCCCCGATCGTCGAGCTCCAGAGCCTCACGCGCGATCCGACGGAAGCGCAGCACCCCGCGGAGCAAACGCCAGAAGCGCGGACTCCCGAGGTTCCTCCGCTGGGCGAACAGCCCGTCGAGATCGACCCCACGTCCGTCGCGCGACGCCTCGCCTCGATACTCGAGTCCGGTGTCGTCGCATCGCACCCCGAAGCTCATCGACGTCGGCTTCGAGGCGACGCCGAGCTCGTCGAGCAGCGCCGCGAAACGCGGATAGTGGGAGCGATTGAAGACGATGAATCCCATGTCGACGGCGCGACGCTCGCCCCCCACCTCGACGTCGACGGTATGTGTGTGTCCCCCGATCGTGCGTTCCGACTCGTAGACATCGACGTCGAAGAAAGGAGACAACCGATGTGCCGCGACGAGACCGGAGATCCCCGCGCCCACCACCGCGATCTTCATCGGGGCACCTCGGTGGACCGCGGGCTTCGGCGGTTCTTCACGAGCGCCGGTCTGGGCACCGGGCGGAGATTCCGGATCAGACCGAGGGACGAGAGCATCACGAGGCCGTAGTAGGTGAGGTCGATCTCCCACCAGTAGAACCCCTGCCTCGCGGAGCTCGGGTAGTGGTGGTGGTTGTTGTGCCAACCCTCTCCCAGGGTCAGGAGGGCGAGCCAGAAGTTGTTGCGGCTGTCGTCCCCGGTCTCGAAGCGACGGGTTCCGAAGCGATGGGCCAACGAGTTGATCGTGTAGGTGGCGTGGTACAGAACAACCGTGGCGATACCGTAG
The DNA here is from genome assembly GCA_020425835.1 of Planctomycetota bacterium. The sequence goes on from JAGQRC010000703.1 coordinate 2,109, forward strand.
CCCCAGACGAGCGCTTGCAGACCGCTCGTGCCGGACGCGGGCCAGGTCACGGCGACGGCCTCACCGGACGCGTAGACGAGCGAGGCGAAGACCAGCGGGGGGATCCAGTTCCAGCGCTCCAACCAGCGCAGCTCCGGAACGCGGAGCCAGTCGCGCACGTAACGACTCGGCGTGTCGAACGCGCCCCGCGTCGTGAACCAGAGCATGTGGCTCCAGAGCACCCCGCGCTGCCGGGGCGAGTGGACGTCGCGAGCGCTGTCGGAGTGGAGATGGTGGTGACGGTGCTGCGCCGCCCACCAGATGGGTCCGCGTTGGGAAGCGGTGCACCCCAGGAACGCCATCACGAAACGAAAGGTGCGACTGGTCTCGAACCCGCGGTGCGAGAAGTACCGGTGGTAGAAGCCGGTGATCGCGAACATGCGGAGGAAGAACAGCCCGAAGCACACGGCCCAGTCGACCCAGGTGGTGCCCGTGAAGATCGCGAGCAGCGGCAGCAGGTGCAGCGCGAAGAACGGGCCGCCCTCGCTCAGCTTGTAGTCCGGCGGCGGCGGCATCGGCCGGTCCTTGAGGCGCGCGGGCGTCGGAGGCGGCGAGGGGACGGAGCGATCGAGGGCGTCCAGCATTCCGGGTTCAAGCTGCCAGAACGCGGTCCCGCGGCGTGTCATCGCGCGGTCACTGATCGTCGACGAT
>JAGQRC010000704.1 GCA_020425835.1 Planctomycetota bacterium
TTCGACGGGTGTGCTGGGCGCAGGAAGCTCGGGCTCTCGGCCGGAATGAGTTTTCAACGGACTGCTAACCCTCGCGTTCGAAGATCCCGGCGGCGCCCATGCCACCACCGACGCACATGGTGACCAGGCCGTAGCGTCCGCCGATGCGCTCCAGGTGGTGGAGCAGGGTCGCCGTGAGCTTTGCGCCGGTCGCGCCGAGCGGGTGTCCCAGCGCGATCGCGCCACCGTTGGGGTTCACTCGGGTCGGGTCGAGCCCGAGTCGGCGAATCACCGCCAGCGCCTGTGCCGCAAATGCTTCGTTGAGTTCGATCGCATCGAGGTCGGCGACGGTGAGCCCGAGCCGTTCGAGGAGTTTCGGCACCGCTTCGACCGGACCGATGCCCATGATCTCCGGAGGAACCCCAGCGACCGCAAAGCCGCGGAACGTGGCCAGCGGTCGAACGCCGAGCTCCTCGGCCACGGCCCGACTCGCCACGACCACCGCACCCGCCCCGTCGCTGGTCTGCGAGCTGTTTCCCGCGGTGACGGTTCCTCCCGTGCGAAACACCGGACGCAGCCGTGCGAGCGCCTCGAGGCTCGACTCCGCGCGCGGACCTTCGTCTCGATCGAACGTGAAGCGACGGACCTCGGGACCGCCGGGGGTCGGTTCGATGACTTCGATCGCGAGCGGGATGATCTCCGCTCGGAAGCGGTTCGCCTCGACGGCCGCGAGCGCACGGCGGTGACTCTCGAGTGCGAACGCGTCCTGATCCTCTCGGGTGATCCCGTCCTCGGCGGCGACCCGCTCCGCGGTCAGTCCCATGCCGAGATAGGTCTCGGGATGCGATTCCACGAGCCCCGGATTGGGAAGGAACCGATCCCCACCCATCGGGACCGCGCTCATCGACTCGGCGCCTCCGGCGACGATCACGTCGGCGGATCCCGCTCGGATGCGATCCGCGGCGAGCGCGATCGACTGCAGTCCACTCGAGCAAAAGCGGTTGACCGTCTGGGCGGGAACGGAGGTCGGCACGCCCGCGCGGAGCGCGGCGATGCGCGCGACGTTCATCCCTTGGGACGCCTCGGGGAACGCGCAGCCGAGGATCACGTCGTCGATGCGTTTCGGGTCGAGACTCGCGACGCGCGCGAGCGCCTCGCCTATGACCGCCGCCGCCAGCTCGTCGGGCCGGGTGCTCCGCAGCGCTCCGCGTGGCGCCTTGCCGACGGCGGTCCGACACGCGGACAGGATCACGGGATCTCGGTCGTGGGTGCTCATCGCGTCCTCGTTCCTGGAGAATCGGCGAGTCTTCAGTTCCTCAGCGGCTTCCCGGTCTCGAGCAGTTGCTTCATGCGCGCAACGGTCCGGTCGTCTCGACAGAGATCCATGAACGCCTGCCGCTCGAGCGCGAGCAGGTAGTCCTCGCTCACCGCCGTCGGTTCGCTGATCGCGCCGCCGCACAGGATCCACGCGAGTCGCTCGCCGACGACGGCGTCGTACTCGGTGATCTGTCGACCCTCCTTCATGTTGTCGAGGCCGGAGCGGATCGCGTAGTAACCGTCGCGCCCGACCACCTGAATGTCGTTCCTCGGTCGCTCGGGCCGGTAGCCCTCGAGCTGCATCGCCACGATGACGTTGCGAGCGTCAGCGATGAGATGGTGGCGATTCATGCTGATCGAGTCGCCCGTGCGCAGATATCCCAGCTCGAACGCTTCGACCGCGCTGGTCCCGATTCGTGCCATTCCCACCGTCTCGAAGAGTCTCCGGACGAACGGGAAGCGATCGCTCGGGACGTCGGTCGGTAGCCGCTCCTCGAGCCGACGGAGCATCGCGGTGCAGCCACCGCCGGCCGGGATCAGCCCCGCGCCGACCTCGACCAACCCGATGTAGGTCTCGGCCGCCGCGCGAACACGGGCGCCGGCGAGGACGATCTCGCAGCCGCCGCCGAGTGCGAGGCCGCGCGGCGCGACCACCACCGGACAGCGTGACGTGCGGAGCCGCTGCGTGAGTGATTGGAAGTCCGCGACAATGCGCTCGACCTCGGAGAAGTTGCCCGCCTCCACGGCGTCGACGACGAGTTGGAGGTTGGCGCCGACGCAGAAGTCATCCGCGTCGCTGGAGATCACGAGTCCGCGAAACTCGCGCTCCGCGCGCTCGACCGACTCCCGAGCCGACGCGATCCAACCCGGAGTGATCGTGTTGCGCTTGCTCGTGAACTCGAGACCGAGGACCTCCTCGCCGAGATCGACCAGTCGGGCGTCGTCGAGGTCGGCGACGTGCGTCGAGCTCCGCAGAGTCTGACGCCTCGGCGAGCGCGGGACCACCGCGGGGCGCTCCGCGATCGGATCGAGGACGATGCGCTCATCGCCGACGCGCTTGTAGAAGGTCGCCTCTCCGCGACGGTCGAGCGCCTCGAGCAGTGGAGGGATCGATCGACCCTCGTCGTGCAAGGCTTGCTTCACCCGATCGGCGCCCATCGCATCGAACAACTCGAACGGGCCGAGGGACCAGCCGAATCCCCAACGCATCGCGTCATCGATGCTCGGGAGATCATCGCAGATCTCCGGCACGCATTGCGCGGCGTAGGCGATGGTCGACGCGAGGTTGGCTCGGATGAACCGTCCGCCGGGATCGTCGGACGCCGTGACGGCGCGAATCCGATCGGCCACCGATGGGGCCTTCTTCGTCAGAGCCAGGCAGGGAAACTCCGGACGGTTCTGCGCGATGTACTCGAAGGACTTCGGATCGATCATCTCGATCACGCGACGGTCGCCCTTGCGATAGAAGCCGGCGCCGCTCTTCTGACCCAGTCTTCCC
>JAGQRC010000705.1 GCA_020425835.1 Planctomycetota bacterium
TCGGGTCGGACGGGGAAGTTGTCTTCGACCCATCGGGCGGTCGAGGGCATCTCGCGCATGACGACGGGAACGTCGACAGTGTGTCGCTGACCCCGGCGAACGATCTCGAACCGGATCGTCTCCCCCTCTTGGTGGCTCGCCACGGCATCCCGGAGACTCTCGAGGGTGACCCCCGACTTTCCATCGACGCTGGTGATCACGTCGAATCTCTGGACCCCCGCGTCGGCGGCGGGCAATCCTTCGACGACGTCCGTCACCATCACCGCAGGGTCCTGCAGGTCGAGATGATAGGCGAGCGCGTCCGAAGCGGTCTCCATGCGGATGCCGATGGCCGCGCGACGGACCGGCTCCTCCTGCCGAGGCGGGAACCACGTGCGTCCGCCGAAGGGAAACTCGATCTTGCCCTGCGTCGGCATTCGGAAGTGCAGGAGGACGCTCCCGTCCTCGTCGAGCACATCGACGTCGTCGCCATTGCGCCGGATCCGAGACTCGTCCACTTCTTCGCCGTTCACCTTCGCCGTGAAGTTCCCGTCACTGTCCGTGGTCACCATCACGCCGACATTCTTGCCCTGGACGAAGGCGAAGGGCAGATCGGGCGAGCCACCATCCGCGGCTCGCCAATCCCCCATCCGTATGAACGGGACATCGCCGCCACCGAACCCGTCGTCGGAGAGCTGCCCCTCGCCCTCCGCTCGCGCGGTCGCCTTGCCCCCACGGAGGAGGTCGTCCGAGGTGGCCCAACTCACGGCGGTGAGCGCGAGGATCACGCCCGAGACGAGATACACAGAAGTTCGCAGACGGCTCGAAGAGAACATGCTCGAGCTCCTTTCGATCTTGCGGGTCGAAGGTCGGAGAACCGGGCTCACAGGGATCCGGTTCGCGGGAGATTCTGGAACGAGACCGGGGTCACGACGTGCGCGCCCTGCTCGTTGCGGTCGACTTGGTAGAAGTCATCGACGGTCTTCCTCTCGAGGAACCGTCGGAGGTAGAGCACCTCCATCGCGGGCTCGTCCGGCGAGGTCCGAGTGTCGACGACGAGTTGGGGGAGCTCGCCGACCCATCGGCCCTCGCGTCGGGCGAGATCGAGGTATTGGTCGAGCGCGGCGTCGGCATCGGCGGGAGGCGCGTAGGTGTTCTCCGCGACTCCCGATGGGAGACCCTCGGTGGCCGGGTCGCGCTCGACCCCGACGAGCGAGCCGATCCACAGCGCCGCGAAGAGCGCGGCGGCGGCCCAACCGACGATGCTCGACGCACCCGCGCGCCGCGCCCGCCGCTCGGGCATCGCGGGGAGATCCAGCTCGACCCGATCGGCGACCGTCAGTCGCGCCTCGAGAGCGGAGCGGAGCTGAGCCTCTGCCTTCAGCGCGGCCGCCAATCGTTGCCAGAGGTCGGCGTCGCGACGGGCGAAGAGCTCGAGCTCGGCCCAGTCGGCCGGGCTCGCCTCGCCATCGACGACGCGGCTCAACAGGATCTCATCGCGTTCGAGGTCTTCGTCAGTCATGTCTCACATCCGTCGTTCTCGACTGCGTCGACAGTCGCTCGCGCAGCGTTCGTCGCGCTCGCGCGAGCCGCGTCTCGACGGTCGTCTCGGGAAGGTCGAGCTCGCGCGCGATTTCCCGCTGCGAGAGTCCGTGAAGGCACTTGAGCAACAAGGGCTCGCGAAGATCCGGCGACAGCTCGAGGACGACATCGAGAACGTGTCGAACCTCGTCTCGCCGTTCGAGCTCCGCTTCGCCCAACGGCTCCGAGCGGACCTCATCGACCGGCGCGGAGGTCGGGGCGAGCCGCTGACGCAACTGCACTCGGCGGCCGGCCGCACGCGCGACGTTCACCGCGATGACCCGGAGCCACGCCCGGAATCCCGCCGGATCTCGAAGGGTGCCGATCTTCGCGACCAGCGTCGCCGCAACCTCTTGGAGGAGGTCCTCGAGATCCTCGCTACGCGGGGCGTGCGCGAGGACGATCGCCGCGACCCAACGTCGATGCGCTCGCCACAGTGCGTCCAGAGCACGTCGGTCCCCGACCCTCGCCGCGAGGACGAGGGCGTCGTGCGACGAATCCGGTCGGCGCTCTCGCGGAGCGCTCGCTTCTTCGTTGTCGACGTCGTTCATGGCCTTCGCTCATCGGGATGCGCGGGCGGCGGGTATCCGTCCGGGAAGTTGAGGATTGCGCGCAAGTCCTTGGTGCCACGGTGGGATGGGACGCGCTGCCGCGGAGCGCCGCGCTTCCGGAGCCGCGCACGGCCGAGCCGTGGCCCGGCGGTCCGTCAGAGCGGAATGCCGTGCTTCTCCATCCGACGGTAGAGCGTCTTACGGGAGAGACCCAGTGCCCGTGCGGCCAGCGACTTGTTGCCGTCGTTCTCTCGAAGCGCGCGCAGGATCGCCTCCCGCTCCGCGCGCTCGACCACGGATCGAATGTCGGTCCCCACGTTCCGCGGGCCGTTCACCTCCGGCTCGATCGCCCGGAAGCCGGTGATCTCCTCGAAGCGGTGGACATCGATCGTCTCCGCGCCGAGCGCGACGACGCGCCGGAAGAAGTTGTCGAGCTCGCGACAGTTGCCCGGCCAGTGGTAGGCGAGGATCGCCGCTTCGATCTCCGCGGCGACCCACTCGGGATCATCGTCGCCTCGATAGCGATCGTAGAAGAGCCTCGACAGCAGCGCGATGTCTTCGCCTCGCTCGCGCAAGGGCGGCAGAACGAAGCGCGCACCGGAGAGCCGGAAGAAGAGGTCGTGTCGGATGCTGCCGGTCGATCGCTCACCGTGCGAGCCGATCAGACTGGAGGAGATGACC
>JAGQRC010000069.1 GCA_020425835.1 Planctomycetota bacterium
AAGGCTGTCATCCCAACCTACGGGCAGGAGGCGTAGACCTGGCAGTCGACTCCGTCCAATGTTGGATCGATATCGCAATTCGGGAATGGACCAGGAGGGGGAGAAGATCCCGGGACGAAGAGCCAAGTGAGCAGGTAGATCGAGTCGGAGACATCTCGGTTCCCGTCGTCATTCGTATCGCATGCGTCCGCACACGGTGGTCGGCTCGTCCCCGGTATGAAGAGAGACGCCAGCGAGAACACGGCGTCGGCTACGTCAACGTTCCCGTCCGCATTGCAGTCCCCTCGCACGAAGACCTGAGGCGAAACCAGGATTCTCCAGTGCACGAACTCTCCGGATAGAGCCCCAGCGTTCTGGATGCGGAGCGTCCACGCGACGTCGGCAGGAAGCCCATCGAAGACACTCAAGCCAGCCGGATCGGACGGTTCGTGAGTGCCCCAGCCGTCTTCGCTGAAGCCCTCCAGGTCATCGAGATGCCGAACAATGCGTGTTCGCCCGCTTCCCGGTTCCTCGTACAGCGTTGCCGTTTGGCTCGGGTGAATCAGATCGATGGTGATGTCCCCGGCAAAGCCATGCTCCAGCACGAGCTCGACTTCGAGGTCTCGGATCACCATTCCGGCGAAGTCGGGGTTCGTGGACAGATCGAAGGTGCGACTCAGGATACCCGGTGTGACTGGGTTGGGTGCAGGAGGGATGACGACGGCTGGAACCGGCGAGTCCGCCATCGCGGCCCCGTAGAGATCGTGGTAGCGGGGTTCGGCAGGGAGGACCGGCGTGACGATCGGCCGTCTCGTCGCGGTGATCGATGTCGGGGTGCTCTGGTCCGATCCCGAATAGGTGATCAATGACAGTGTGTGTGCCCCCTCCGGAATGTCGTTCAGGGTGACCTGGTACATTCCAGTCGCGAACGGGAGCGCTGGGCTCGTCGGCGAGCTTCCGTCGATTCGGTACTGCAGGTCCGTGTGACCTGGACCCACGTAGTAGGTCAGCTCGAAGTCCCCGTTCTCCAGCTCTTCGCCACTGATGATCGTGGCCGGGAGCACTGCGGACGAGATCTCGAGGCGCCCGTAGCCCGGGCGAGATCGTTGAGCGGAGTCCGAGCCGTGGACCTCCGCGGTGTAGACACCAGGCTCCGAGGATCCCGGGACCGTGACAGGGTTCGTCGTCGCGGCCACGGTGACCTGGCCGAGGACGACATTCATCCCGTTGGTGATGGTGACGTCGACCGCCTGGTAGGAGACCATCGCGGGCGCACTCCAGGAGACCTCGAAATCACTAGTACCAGCGATGGGGATGATACTGACTCCGATGGGCTCCCCGAGCGTCGAGGTGACGTCGGTGTAGCGAAGATGTCGGGCCTTGTGCCAGCGATCGCGCCAGCCGTACACGGAGAAGATGGGATCGTCGCCTCCGAGTGGAGCGTACTGGGTGGGGATTGCCGAGTCGGTCGAGAAGAGTGTGGGTGACATTGACGGTGTCGGGCGGCCGTCCACCGTTACGACGTACACCTCGTCGTCGAAATCCGAGAGACCGGGAGCCGAGGGATCGGTCAGTTCGATCTCGATCGTCCCGGACGTGACATCGACGAGAGCTGCCTTGCCGTCTTTTGCATCCGGATCGTCGTGGACCAGGCCGTCCGAAATCACCGCCTCGAAGCCACCGACGGGGATCAGGGTCACTTCCGGAGTTCCGCCGCCTTCGCGCCACTGACGAATCGACCCCGGCGCGCTCTCGACCGAGGTCCAGATGAGCGGCTCGCGCCTCAGTGGCTCGCAGCAGTCCTCCCCGTCGAGATTCACCTCGAGGCCCACGATGTTGTCCGCCGGGTCGAGTCCGAGCTCCGCAGCCGACTTGAAGAGAGTGATCGAAACCGCACCCGAGAGGACGCCCATGGGCTCAACGGTTCCGACATACAGGATGTCGGCCGGGCCGAAGCTGGTTCCACTGGGGCTGGTGACGGTGCGATCGATCGAGAAGTAGATCCCGTCCGCTCCCTCCCAGGTGTGGAGGTCGAGGCCGACGACGTTGACCGGCGCACCCGCGACGGGCAGGGCGATGTTCGTGGCTCGGCGCCCGTGGGACCCCGGACCCGAGTTCGCCATCGAAGGGTTGCGCGGTGGGTCGAGGAACTCGTAGATCGTCGAGGCCGCCCATTCGTTGGGATCGTTGGAGGCTCCCGACTTCGGGTCCCCCTCGGATGGTTCGACTTCCGCCCGGCACGGAATCGAGATCTGGAAGAAGGACTCTGGCTTCGGGTCGTAGCCTCCTCGACCCAAACCGTACGACAGGGCGTCGATGTAGACCTTCTCCCCGGCGGGGAGGAACGACTCCAACATCGTTCGAACGGCAACCAGCGTTTCGTTCCTAGCGGTTGGGTCGGTGAGGAGGTAGATCGTCCCTTGGGGATCAGGAAGCGACGCGGCACAAGGGCCCGTGGGTTGCTCGAGGATGAACGAGTACTCGTAGTGGTCGCAGAAGGCCGGCAGCGCCACGGCGAGCACCACGAGGAGCGCGATGGGGATCCGTCGGTTCATGTCTTCCTTTCAGAAGGGTTCCATACTCATGGGCGGAGAAGGGGAACGAAACGCGTAGCGAAAACCGCCTTTCTCAACCGATCATCGGCGACGGTACGAGAAATGGTGGACCAGACGGAACCCGAGATAGTGTCGTACGCCGGATTCCTCGAGGCCCATACGGTAGGCCGATCGGGATCGATTCCCGGGCTGGTTCCAGCAGCCTCCGCGAGCAACGCGTTGGCCGTATTCCTCCACGAACCAGTCGAGACACCAGTCCTTCACGCACCCCGCCATGTCCCGAACGCCGTAGACCGACTCATCGGCGGGATACCGTCCGATCTCCGGTTCCTTGGAGTCGCCGCGGTTCGAGGCCGCGGTCTGACAGAACGTCGGCTCGAAGCGCTGACCCCAAGGGTAGACCCGCCCGTCGCCGCCTCGCGCTGCCTTCTCCCATTCGAGATCGGTCGGAAGCGTGTACGCGCCGGGTCGTTCATTCTGCGCTCCGAACCACTCCGCGTACGCCATGGCGTCGCTCCAGGAGACGTTGACCACAGGATGCGACGGACCGCAACCGACGTAATGAATCGGATGGCCGACAGGATCGATCGGGTCGGAGCACACGACGTCGAGCGGTTCCCCCGTCAGCTTGCGAGGCGCCAAGCGCAGGGCCGCCTGCGGGTCCTGACTCTCGACGTGGCGAAGGAAGTCGAAGTACTCCTCGATCGTGACCGAGAAACGACCAATCGCGTACTCCTCGACCCAGGTCTCGGCGAAGTCGAGCGACTCCAGAGCCGTGGGGTCACCTCCGACGATCGCCGGTCCCGGTGGAACATGGACGAACCCGGTACCGGTTTCCTCGGGAGTGCGGAAGGTCAGGTCGAGTTGAATCGTCTGGCCGCGCTGAATCCGCACCGAAGTGACGAGCGGCGGATAGGCCGGGTGCCTCAATTCGACTTGATAGGGCCCGATTGGAAGGTCGGTCCAGCGGAACGGAGTCGCGCGAAGTTCCCGAGGCTCGACCGGGACCAGCTTTCGTTCTCGCTCTGCGAGAGCGGACACCACGGCGCGCTCCGCCGGAGGATTACTTCGGAGCTCGAGGCCGCCGACCCCCTTCCACAGACGCTCGTTCTCGGCAAGTCCGAGGGAGCCGAGCTCTCTCGCGAGGTAGCGCTGTCGGAGCCGATCGTCCTTCCGGTCTGCCTCGTGGAGCTCCTCCACGTAGAGCTCCGAAAGTCGCAGTGCAATCTCGGGACTCTCAGGATCGAGTTGTCGCCCTTCGCGGAGGGCGAGGAGCGCCGCCGAGCGTGCTTCCACTGCGCGAGCTTCGAGCTGATCGAGCGCGTCGCGACGAGACCACTCATCGTCGGCAACGGGACCGAGGGCTCGGACCTCCTCTTCCAGCGATCGGTCTCCGAAGGTCGAGACCAACTCTCGGTTGTGCTTCACTTGGTCGAGCGCGCTTCGCGCTCGGTCGAGGCTCGCTCGCGCGGCTTTGCGTCGGCGGCGGATCTCGCGGCTTCCCTCGAGGTAGTCATCGATGCTGCTCCTCACTTCCGGCAGCGTCGGGCGCTCCTCGGGATGGATCCTCAGGATTCGCGTGCAAATCGTCTGCAGACCCTCTGGAATCCTCAGCCACTCCTGACTCCGATCGAAGTCCGCGGATACCACGCGCAGTCGCGCTTCGGTCTCGCTACCAGGGAACGCGGACACTCCGGTGATGGCTTCATAGAGGACGACCCCCAACGAAAACACGTCACTGGCGGGGGTCAGGCCACTGCTGGCGCGAGCCTGCTCCGGTGACATGTACCGAGTGGTTCCTCCCACGCCTCCGAGCTGTGTAGTCTCAGCGCCGTCGGGAACCCTCTCGGAGACACCCCAATCCAGGAGATAGAGCTCCCCGAAAGCGCCGATCATCACGTTGGACGGCTTGAGGTCGAGGTGGAGGACGCGCTTCCGGTGCGCGAACTCGAGGGTCGCTGCCAGTTGTTGGATGACGATGAGTTTTCGTTCCAGGCTCCAGGATTCGGTCCTCAGGATCTCCTCGAGAGTCCTGCCGTCGACTCGCTGCATGACGAGGAAAGGACGTCGACTCTCATCTTGGGCCCAGTCGTGGATCGAGGGAATGTTCGGGTGCTGGAGTTGGCAGGCGATTCGACCCTCGCGCCAGAGGTGGATCGAGTCGGGGTCTTGCCAGAAGCTGGCGTACTTCAGAGCGACGTCTCGTTGCAAGAAGTAGTCGTATCCCAGCGAGACGTTCCCCATCCCACCTCGACCGAGCGAATCTTCAGTCCTGTGGTAACGGCTGACGGGAAGCCAGTGTTGGGAGTCTTCGCCTCCGTCCGGTGGATCGATGGGATTCAAGAGCGGTACTCCTCGAAGTGGTGACAGAGGCGGAAGCCGTACCGATTGCTGACGTCGTTCTCAGGCGCTCCATTGCGAGATGCGCAGCGGGCGGCTCTCCGGGTTCCGCTCCAATACCCCCCGCGAAGGGATCGGCGATTCCCCAGGTACCACCCATCGCACCACTCCAGGACGCCTCCACCCATGTCGCGAACACCGTAGGGAGAGCAGTCACGCTCATGATGGCCGACGGGATGACATCGATCCGACTCCATCGAGCACGCCTTCCCGCAACAGTACGAGGGGTCGAAGCCCCGTCCCCAAGGAAACTCCCGTCCATCGACGCCACGTGCCGCCTTCTCCCACTCCTCGTCATTGGGTAGGCCGTAGAGAATGCCGTCCCTCCCTGAGCGCCAGGCGGAGTACTTCGTCGCATCATGGAAGGAGACACCGAACACCGGGAGGTCCCGGTACTTCTCTTCGATCGTCGATGTCGGATGCGTGAGCCACGAGTACGGCTCACCCTCCGAGTTGCGGCGTGGCATGTGTGACAATGCCAACTCGGGATCGGTCGAGTGCAGTGAACGCAAGAACTCGACGTACTCGCCCCACGTTATCGGGTACCGTCCGATGGCGAACTCGTCGACGTATGGTGTGGTCCATTCGAAGTCGCCCGTAGAGTCCGGGTCGCCCCCCATTCTGAACGACCCGGGCGGAATCTGCACGAAACCCGGACGGAGCTCGACCTCGGTGTGGAAGTGGCCGCGAATCACCACGTCCTCGTTCCGCGCGATGCGGACCGGCGCAACGATGTCGCGGAAGCCAGGGCGATGGAGCTGGATCTCCCAGTAGCCCATGGCTCGCGACGGCTTGTCCTCGTCGTACCTCTCCCAGTCACCTCCCACCAATCGGCCCCGCGACGGCATGAGGCGACGGATCTCTGCGCGGACCGCCGTAGGAGCGACCGCGAGGATGAGTGTTCCGGTGCCCTCGAGGCGGAGGCGAAACTCGTCGAGCTCCAAGCGAGCCAGATGCTCCCGATAGAAGGCAATCTGTCCGAGGTCCTCGAGTCGCTCCGCTTCCTGGAATCGAAGCCAGAGTCGTTCTGCGAGAGCGCGTCGGATCTCGAGATTGTCACGATCGTGGCTGTGGGACTCGAGAAGGAGCATGAGCGCGTCATCCGCCGTCTCTCGGACGCTGTTCCGTGTGCGCTCACAGTCCTCCTCCAGATGCCAGTAGCCGAGCTTGTCGGCCACCGGTGTCCAGTCCGCAGGCCGTTCTCTGTCGATCCTCTCGGCAAGATCCTCGAGCCGTCGCTCGAGCGCACGGAGCTCCTCGAGCTTCATCTTCGCCCGCGCAAACGCCTCACTCGCGGCACGAGTTCGACTCGCACGTTCGAGCTCCCCGTCGAGCCACTCCTGGACAAGTGCGGCGAGCTCACTCGCGCTGGCGGTGGACCCTTCGGAGGACAGCGATGCACCAAGGTGCAAACTCGCACTCTGCGCGAGGGGAGCCTTGACCAATGCTGCACCCTCCAGGAGCGAGCGGAGGATCTCCCGGAGGGCGGCCTCGTCGAGAGTGATCCCCTCGGCCACGGGAACGTCCGTCGTCGAGCCGAATCCCCAGTCGACTACGAGGAGCTCCCCATGATCGCCGATGCGAATCCGGTCGTCGCCGAGTTGTCCATGAAACCGTCCCTGAGTGTGTACATACGCCACGGCTTGGCAAACCTGGCGAAACAACACCAGCAGCGGGCGAAGTCCCCGGCCTCTCGACGGATCGAACGTGAATCTGCCCGTCGGTGGCTGAGACTGGCTGTAGAAGAATCCCCATTCGCTGAGGACTCCCATGTCGTGGACAGCGGGGAGACTGGGGTGGCACAAGGCCGCATAGATACGCGCTTCCTCCTGGAGTCGCGCTTCGGCTTCGCGCCCCTTGGAGCAGCGTACGAGGACGGTGCGCTCGAGTACGGCGTCGTGGCAGAGCAACTCGGTCACAGGTCCACTGTGGACGACTTGGAATCTGTCGTACCTCTGATCCGGATTCGTGAGGGGAGGGGATTCCCACGGGCGCGGCTCTCGCGGATTGACCGGCGCGGTAGGTTTCGCCCAAGTCTGGAGTCTCATCCACTCGACGGTGAGGGGGCCTACGAAGTCGCTGTACTCGCGGACGAACTCGTTGAGGAGCTCGCGGCGGTTCTCCTTTGTGGCATGTCGGAATCGTGCGCGAAACTCGGCGAGCACACTTTCCGGACGTCGAGTTGGTTCTGAGGACATGAGACCCCATTCACTGCCTTGGGAGATTGGCGAAGCGACGTCGGCTTCGGTCCTGCGCTCTTGCCCGGTCACTCATGCTCGACGACCGGGGGAGACGGCGACAGGACTTTCTCTCGGGAGTCTTGGCGCCTGGGGCTGTAATCCAAGTCGCAGGAGTCGCCTCCCCGTCGTTCTCGCCCACCCAGCAGGCGAAATCTCGGCGCGACGTGCGCAAGGCAGTTGTCATGGAAGAGCGCTGGCCGAAGTCCCGGGGATCCGAGAGGAGTCCACCAGCCTCTTCGAAGAGCTGGAGCCATGCACATCTCACGGGCAGCTCGGGCTCACGCAACCGAGCAGCAGTCCGACGCTGGGGGTTCCGCAGCTCGGATAGGGCGCCGGAGGAGCGGGTCCCATCTCGAAGAGATGGACCAACAGGCTGATGACGTCGGCGAGGTTGACCGCTCCGTCGGCATTGGCGTCGGCGGACTCGAGACAACCCGGCGCGGGACCCGACGCGAACATGTATCCGAGGATGAAGATCGGGTCTCCGATGTCGCCGACACTCCCGTCGCCGTTCGCATCCCCACGGATGAACTCGATCGGTCCCGACGGAGCGATGAGGAAGCGAACCGTGCGCAGTTGCTGGGGGTTGAACGGGAGCTCGAGCTCACCCGCGGGGAGGACCGGGAGTGGTCCCTCCGTCGTCTCGATGTGAGAGACCGCGAACGCCGCGGCGATGCTCGCCGCGCCCAGCGAGAGCTGCGCGGTGGTCGGTGCCGGAGCGACGTTCCAGAGTCGCGCGACGATGCCTTGGTCGGCGCCGTCGTCGGCGGGCTTGAGCGTCCAGACGAGCACGCTCGGATCGTCGATGGAGAGGAACGAGGCGCTGCTCGCCGGCAATTGCCCGAGCGCACCGGTCACCGCTCCGGCGACGGGCGGGTTCTGATGCTCCAGCGCGAAGCGCATCGCGCTCCCGGCGTCGTACCCATCGTGGGTCCGCAGCGCGAACCGTTGGAGGAAATGGTCGATACCACCTTGGTTCGGAATGCCGTTCGACCCGTTGACGACGCGGCCGCCCGCGAAGACCGAGAGTTGCGGGGTGGTCGTGTCGAGAAGCGACGTCGACGAGTTGCCGAGTCGCGCGAAGTAGCAGTCCTGGTTGGAGAGGGTGACGCCCGCTCCATCGGTCCCGCTCATGTCGGCGAAGTGGTTCAGCGTCAACAGGTCGTAGCGCGCGTGCGCGTCGGCGTAGTGGCCACCTTGGCTTCCGAGTCTCGCGTCGAGGATCGCTCCGACCTCCTCGTGCCGGAGGATCGGCTGCGCGAGGTTCCAGCCGAACGCCCAGGTCAGTGTGTTCCCGAAGTTCTCGAGGAGCTCGTTCTCGACCTCGATCCGATCGACCTCTCGCGTCAGCGTGATGCGCGTCGAGTGGTCGAGCACCGCGCTCGACTCGGCTCGCACCGTCACGCTCACCGGGCCGGCGCTCTCGACGGTGAGCGTCCCTCCCGCGCCGCCCAAGTCGTTGATCACCCGGCCCGCCTGGATCAGCGCGAACTCGCGATCCGAGGCGTCGTGGTCGACGAGACTGGTGATCGCGCCGCGTTCCGCGATGGTCACCGCGTAGCGATCGTTCTGCACGACGATGTTCGAGCCCGCGCCGGGCGAGGAGGGCGACGTGTACGACACCTCGAGCCGCGCCGGCGCTCCTCCCGACGCGAAGTCCTCCCAACCGACGTAGCGTCCCGCGGCGAGCGAGCCCTCGGTCACGACCAACCCGAGGTGGTTCCCCGGCAGGTAGTCCGGACGATCGATGAAGGCTTGCACGAGCGAGGATAGGTCGGGACTGGTCTGGTCGGCGCCGGGGGTCCAGCTCGGAGCCGGCCAGATGACGCTCGAGGGGTGGAGGGGATGATGATCGATGAGATCGATCGCCGCGCCGTCGATGAACGGGTCGGTGTCGGCGACATCGTAGAGTCGCACCTCCATGCCTCCGGTCGGGCTCGGGCTCTGAGACGAGACCGCGCGCACGATGAGATGCGCGCCGACGATGGTGGCGTCGGCCGGAAGGTCGACCGTGAACGCGACCGCCGCGCTCTCTTCCTCGGCGTCGTTCGACACGAACTCCGCCGGCTCGCCGACGCTGTATCCGGAGAGACGCACGTGGTGCGCGCCGGTCGCGAAGACGGACGTGGCATCGCGATCATCGGCGGACACCGTATAGGTCGTGGTGGTCGGCCCACCGCTACCCGGCGCCGTGGTCGCCGCGTCGCCGAAACTCGCTCCCGCTCCCGGCAGCACCGTGTAGACGCGGTAGCCGACCGGGGGCAGATCCCTCGCGAGGATGCGGAGCGTGGGGACCCCTCCGACGGTGATCGGCTGCGATGGCACCTCGAGCCCCGTGACGGTATCGATGACGTGCACCGGCGTGGTCGGGGAGTAGGGCAGGTCGACCTTGTCGGTGCGCGTCCAGCCGAGTGGATTGAAGACGAAGAAGCGATCGCCACCGGGACCGAGCGTGATCCGAGAACCGAGCGCCCCCCGCGCGTCCTCGTGGAGCGTGTCGACGTAGGTCTCCACCTCATCGGCGAGGCGGTTCTGCCAGTCGATCCGTCCCTCGAGCCAGGGGTGTCCCGAGAAGAACCCGACCATTCCGAAGTCGTGCTCCCAGAAGAGACCGAGATCCATCCAGGCGAGATCGCGGGCGGGCTCCCGGCCCTCCATGAAGGTCGGGTCGAGCGTGGAGACGACGGTCGCCATCGCCTCGGCGGCGCGGAGTCGTTCGATGCTGCGCTTGATCCGCGCCGAGGTCTCCGCGAGCGCGATGCAGTAAGCGTCCCATTCGTTGCCGTAGGAGACGGTCTCCGTCGGCAGCCCGGCGCCGTGCGTCGCCTCGAAGTCCTCGAAGAAGTCGATCTCGTTCGAGACGATCACCTCGCGCGTGGCGTCGGTCATGTTCTGAGCCACGGTGACGAACTCCGGCGTCTGGGTCTGGAAGTCATCCCAACCCTTCCCGAACGCGCCGATGACCGAGTAGGGGTAGATCGCAGCGAAGCCGTTGAACGGCGCGCTGGTGGTGACGGTGTCGACGACCGCCGCCGGCGAACGCGCCTCCGCGTACCCGCCGATGCTCTGGTTGCCGAAGAGCATCGAGTTCCACTTCACGAGGAGGCTCGAGCCATCGAGGCCGACGGCGCGGTAGACCTGGTGGTCCC
>JAGQRC010000706.1 GCA_020425835.1 Planctomycetota bacterium
CCCGAACATCACCCACGGTTCGGCCCTACTTCACCCGGATCGGTACGGCCGCGGAATAGACGGCTCCCCCGTCGCCTCGGGCGATCGCGAGCTCGAGCGCTGCTTCGTACGCCGGCTTCGCCCTTCCGGAGAACGCTTCCTTGCCGTTGACGATCACCGTGACGTCCTGCTGGAGATCGACCATCTCGGAGGAGAGCCAGACGATCGCCTCCTTCGGCCCCTCGATCTCCAGGGTGATCCGATTGCCCTCGATCGCCCCCTTCACCCGACCGGGCTTCTGTCGGATCTGGAACCCGGTGTCGTTCATCCCTGCGACCTGGAGCCAGTGGACCATGGTGCGAACGGGGCTCAGCAGGGTCGCCTCGATCTTCGACGGATAGCGGTTCGTTCGCATCTTCTTCGCGATCTCGGGCCAGACCGTTCGCCACCGTCCGAAGGTGATCCCGGTGTGCGGCCCCCCCTCGACGGTGGTCAGGGTGACGTCGGCGCCCACTCCGTCGAGCTTCTCCTTCATCTGCTTCGCCTGCACGTAGGGGCAAGTCGCGTCGGCGGTGCCGTGCACGATGTGGATCGGGACGTTCTTGAAGTTCTCCGGGTACGGCTGGACGTGCCAGGTGACCGAGGCGAAGGGCGCGATCGCGGCGAAGCGACCGGGAGCGTGCATGCCGAGATACCAGGTCCAGAAGCCGGTCTGCGACACGCCATGGACGTAGACGCGGTCGGGGTCGATGGGGAAGCGACGAGAGGCGTCGGCGATCGCCGCGATGAAGAGCTCCGCGACGGTGTCCATGTTGGGCTTCTTCGCCGCGGTCGAGTTCGAGCTCCAGGCGTCGTACCGACCGTCCGACGAGAGCTTGTTGATGATGTCGGTGCGGATGTAGACGACCGACTCCCTCGTGCCGGTCAACTCCATCCACGTGTCCATCACTCCCTCCGGCTCGGTGACCGAACCGTGCCCGGGATCGATCACCAGGGGCAGGAGCTCCTTCCCCATCTTCGAGGGCATGTGGACGGTGTAGGTCCACTTCTCGCCCAGCGCCTCGAACTCGACGCCCTTGGTGTAGCCCGGCACGAAGGTCTCGCCGAAGTAGGACGCACGCACGACCTGCTCCCACTGGGCGGGCGTCGCCTCGTCGGTGTACTTCTTCGCCTTCTTCCAGAGCTTCTTCCGCTTCTTGGCATCACCTTCTCGGACGCAGCTCCGGACGATCTTCGCGAAGGATTTCTTCTCCGAACCGCTGAGGCCCTCGTCGGCCGTTGCCACCGGGGTCGAGGCGAGCGAGAGGGCGAGCGCGACGATGGTCGACGTGAACATGGCAACTCCTCCGGAGAACGGGTGGCGATCGCTCGCAGTGTCCCGACTCCCCGCGCCGACGGCAAGCAGCGGTTGCATCCCCTTGAGGCGCGCGAGAGCAACGGCCACACTGCCGCCCCCCGTGCGATGCCCGAGCGGACGGGCTACCTCGTCGCCGCCAGGAGACAGTTCCAATGCACCTCGACCCCGCGATGCCGACCCTCGTGGCATCGATCTTCGGCCTCCTGCTCCTGGGGTACCTCGCGCGATTGCTGCGGCAGCCGACCGTCATCGCCTACCTGGTGGGGGGCATCCTCCTCGGGCCCGCCGTGCTCGGTGTCGTGCACGATGCGGCGGTGCTCGGACGGCTCGGCGCGACCGGCGTCCTCCTCCTCCTCTTCTTCGTCGGCCTCGAACTCTCGCTGGATCAGCTCCTCGATTCGTGGCGAGTGATCGTGCTCGGCACGATCGCGCAGATCGCGCTCAGCGTTCTGCTCACCATGGGACTCGGGTGGATGCTGGGTTGGCCTCCCGCCCGCGGTCTGATCCTCGGCTTCGTGATCAGCCTCAGCAGCACGGCGGTGATCATCCGATTGCTCCAGGAGTTCCGGGAGACCCAGACGCGTGCGGGCAGCGCGACGATCGGAATCCTGATCGCGCAGGACCTCGCCGTCGTCCCGATGATCGTGATCCTCGGCTGGCTCGCGCCGGTCTCCGCGCACGCGCCGCCGCTCGGTCTCCAGTCCATCGGCGCCCTCGCCTGCCTCCTGTTCGTGGTCGCCGTGGTGAGGGCGAAGCGGATCCGGATCCCGTTCCAGAAGGTGCTCCTCCAGAACCAGGACCTCCAGGTCTTCGGTGCGCTCCTCCTCTTCTTCGGCATGTCGTCGCTCACCGCAGTGCTCGGTCTCTCGTCGGCCATCGGCGCGTTCCTCGCCGGTCTCTTCGTCTCGAGGACCGAGGCGACCCACGGATTCCGCGACAGCCTCGAGCCGTTCCGCGTGGTCTTCCTCGCAGCGTTCTTCGTCAGCATCGGCATGCTCCTCGATCTCCACTTCGTCCTGGAGAACGCGGGCACGTTGGCGCTGCTGGTGGTCCTCGCCTACGGCGTCAACACCGGGATCAACACGGTTTGCCTCCGATTCCTGGACGTCCCCTGGCGCGAGAGTCTCTACATGGCCGGGCTGCTCTCGCAGGTCGGGGAGTTCAGCTTCGTGCTCGCGGCGATCGGTCTCCAGGCGGGGATCCTGACCGCGTACGGTCACCAGATGACGATCTGTGTCATTTCCCTGTCGATCTTGTTCAGTCCGCTCTGGGTCTCGTTGACGCGTCGTCTCGCGCGGCCGAGCTCGAGCTGAGAGGTTCGTCGATGTTCGACCAGCCGGTTGTCCTCTGCGTGCTGATCTTCCTCGCCCGCGTCACCGACGTCTCGCTCGGGACGGTGCGGACCATCCTCGTGTTCCGCGGCCACCGCTACGTCGCGGCGAGTCTCGGT
>JAGQRC010000707.1 GCA_020425835.1 Planctomycetota bacterium
GGAGGCGGCGTCGCGCATCGTCGAGGCAACCGCGGTCTACGACGCGCGCCGGTCGAGCGTCGCGCTCTACGAGGAGGAGATCCTCCCCGCGCGGCATCGGCGGCTCGATCTCGCGCGGGGCGCCTTCGCCGTCGGGACGACCACCTCGCGTGCGGTGATCGAGGCGCAACGCGACCTCCTCGCCGCATCCAGCGCGGCGATCGATGCGCGCCTCTCCCTGCGTCAGTCGTTGAGGACCGCCGCCCGCTGGGCGGGCGTTCCGCTCTCATCGTTGGGTGCGACGGAAGCGCCCCGCGAGCCCGACCATCCCCAACCCGCGACAGAGGTGCAACCATGAACACGGACGCGACTCCGCGCCGCGGAGGGCAGATCGTCACGCTGATGGTCGTGGCGTCGCTCGGACTCGGGGGCGGTTGGTACGCCGCGCGCCAGACCTCCACCTCTTCCGAGGAAGGGGGACACGGCGGACACGACCACGGCGCCGAGGCGGTGGCGCCATCCGGCTTCACACCGGAAGCGCTCCGGAACCTCGGGGTGACGACGGGCACGATCCAACCCGCGCGCTACGTCGTCCACGACTCGATCCCGGCTCGGGTCGTCGAGACTCCGTTCACCTATCAGAGGTTGACCGCCCCGGTCGGCGGTCGCGTTCGGGCGATTCACGTCGAGCGCGGCGCCGTCGTCGACGCCGGCGCGATCGTGGTCACCCTCGTTCGCGACCCGCTCCCCAACCCGGAGTTGACGATCACCAGCTCGATCCTGCAGCCGGCGAACGAGGATGTGCACCAAGCGGTCGTGATGCTGCGGGAAGCCCGACAGGACATCCGTATCGCTCAGAGCGAGATCGATCGGATCGAGAAGTTCGCGAGCGGCTCGGTACCCCGACAGACGATCATCGATCTCGAGTACACGCTCGAGCGCGCACGTGGAAGACGCGCTCGCGCCCAACGAGAGCTCGAGGAGCACGGGCTGACGAGCGACGAGATCGAGGAGATCGCCGAAGGCGGCGACATCCCGCCGATCCGCGCGACCTCCTGGCGGCGGTCCCTCGCGAAGAACGGGCTCTGGCCGGAATCGGCGAACGCGCTCCACGCCGTGCTCCCCGAAGCGACGCGAGATCGACTCTGGGTGATCAACACCGTCGCCGAGCTCGCGGCACGCGGCCTGGACACTCCGGAGCTCGTCGCGTGGCTCGACGCGACACCGGACGCCGCGCCGCACTTCGCCGAGATCGCGGGGCTCCTCCAGAACGGTCACACCGTCGAGGATCTCGCTCGGCTCCACGATCTCGGCGCGCTCGAGCCGATCGTCGAGCTGCGCGTTCCGAGTCGCGACGCGACGCCGGACTGGGATGTCATCGAGATCCACGCGCAGGTCGGTGCGCAGGTCGAGCGGGGAACGCCGTTGCTGACGCTCGCGGACTTCCGTCGACTCGTGCTGCGCGCGGAGCCGAGCGGTGCGGAGAAGGGTCGATTGCTCGCGGCCGCCGAACTCCACTCGCCGTGTCGGGCGGTCCCTCTCGTCCGCGGCTCGGGACCGGCGCTGGAGGATCTGCAGGTTCGGTCGGTCACCAGTGCGTTCGGCGATGAAGGGGTACGCACCGACACGGTGGCCTACGTCCAGGTCACGAACACGGCAACGACCGGTCCGGCGGAGTCATCCGCCCACGCCGGGCCGAACTCGCGTACCTGGTCGCTCCGTCCGGGTCTCCAGTACGAGCTCCTCGTGCCGGCGCGGACGTTCGAGTCGGTCTACGTTCTCCCGATCGATGCGATCTCCGCCGAAGGCCCCGAACGCAAGGTCTACGTCCCCGACGGAGACACCTTCCGCGGCATCTCCGTGGTCGTCGGCTACGCGGACCACGAGGTCGCGATCATCCCGATCGACAAGGGAACGGCGCTCTTCCCCGGCGACACCATCGTGATGAGCGGTGCGTTCTCGCTCGGTCTCGCGCTCGGCGCGAGCTCCGGGATCGACCCCCACGCCGGGCACAACCACTGACGGGAGGATCCGATGCTCAACGCGATCCTCGCCTGGTCGCTCCGCTACCGCTCGCTCGTGCTGATCACCGGACTCGTCGTCGCCGGTGTCGGCCTCTGGTCGGCCACGGACATGCCGATCGATGTGCTCCCCGACCTGAACCGCCCGACGGTCACCATCATGACCGAGGCGCACGGGATGATCCCGGAAGACGTCGAGCAACTCGTCACCTGGCCGATCGAGCAGGTGGTCAACGGGGCGACCCACGTGATCCGCGTGCGCTCCCAGAGCGGCGTGGGGCTGTCCGTGGTCAACGTCGAGTTCGACTGGGGTAGCGATCTCTATCGATGCCGACAGATCGTCGCGGAGAAGTTGCAACTCGCCATGGCCCAGCTCCCGCCGGGCGCGCAACCGGTGATGACGCCGATCAGCAGCATCATGGGCCAGATCCAACTGATCGGATTCCGCCTCCCGACGGCCGGCGAGGGCGTTCCCCATGCCGACGAGCTCCGGGCCTGGATCGATCGCGTCGTGCGACCTCGGCTGCTGTCGATCTCCGGCATCGCGCAAGTGGTCGCGATCGGGGGTCAACCGCGAGAGCTCCAGGTCGCGGTCGACCCGAACGCGCTGCGCGCGTTCGACGTGACACTGTCCGAGGTCGCCGAGGCAGTCGAGCGGGCGAACGTGAGCATGACCGGGGGCGTGCTCGAGATCGGCGCGAAGGGTCCGCTCGTCAGCGTGCCCGGCCGCGTGCGGGCCGAGGACGACCTGACGCGTGCGGTCGTCGACGCGGAACGCG
>JAGQRC010000708.1 GCA_020425835.1 Planctomycetota bacterium
CCACGCTGATCCCATGGGTCAGGGCGCGCCACTGGACCGCCGGAGCGAATCGTCCGCCGCCTCGAACCATGGTCATGACCGTGAAGATCACGCCACAGGTGGTCAGGATCACGGCGAGCGGAAGACCCCAAACGTAGTCCGAAAACGCATCCGCGAACGCGGCGAACTGTTCCATCCCCGGTCCCTCTGTTCCCTGTCGAGTTGATCCGTTCGGGCCGGGTCGACTGAAGTCCCGACCGACGCGCGCGCCGGAGGGATCTCGAAGCTCAGCGCCCGGCGGCGGTTGGGTTCGGTCGCATTCTGATGGTCCCGTGGTGACGGAATCAAGGGAGGTGCCGTCCGGGGACTGCTTCTCGGCACGTCGTTACGAGCCCGGTGCACGGTCGGATACCCGTCATGGGTCGCGCCCGACCCGACGATCGGGAGCGGCGCGAGAGAGGGGTTTCGCGGCGTACCCGCTCTCTCTATAATCCGGCCCTTTTGGCTCGCAGGCTAAGCTTCACGATCCCTGTCGGTTACGTCGTCGATCGGTTTGCGATCGACCGGTGCTCCGCGCCCGCGGACCGACACTCGCGCGCGCCCGCGCGTCCAGCTGACCTCGCGTCCCGGTGCCGGATCGCACGATCGCCGTCGGCAAACTCACTGCGGCTGTCGCGATCGTTCGGGATCGCGAGGACCCGCCCGAAAGGTGTTCCCGTCATGCCGTCTACCAGGTTTGGGCTCATCGCTCTGCTCGCATGCGTCGTGACCTCGGCGCTGGTGAGCTTCGTGTCGGCGCCGGCGGAGGCGCAGGGGGTCGAGGATCGGAAGTGCCGACACATCTTGGTGCGGACGGAAGCCCAGATCGATGACCTCATCGCGCGCATCGAGAAGGGGGAGTCGTTCGCGGCCCTGGCGCGGGTCCACAGCTTCGACGTGGTCACCAAGAAGCTCGCCGGCGAGCTCGGTTGGATCGCCAACGCGAACTACGAGCCCGCCTTCATGCGAGCGGCGTACTCGATCCCCGCGGTCAACGGCATCGCCAAGTGCAAGACCTCCCACGGCTGGCACGTGATCCAGGTCACCGAGATCCTCAACGAGGGTGGCACGCGACCGCCGTCGGCTCGGGACGAGAGCGCGACGACTCCACCGGTTCGACCGGCGCCGACCGTCAACAAGGATCTCGAGTTCTCTCTGGACGTCGGCAAGATTTCGCACGCGCCGGGCGAGGACATTCATCTCACGATCACGGCGAAGAACAACTCCAAGACGCCGCAGAACGTGTTGAACCCGAGTCTCTGGCCGCTCGGTCTGACCGTCCGCTACCAGTTCGGCAAGCTGAACGTTCCGCTGACCCATCCCGAGTCGGCTCCCGAGCCGTCGGGTGGGTTCTCGCGATATCTCGAGCCGGGCGAGGCGTTGACGCAGCGCTTCCGCCTGCAGGACTACACCGGTGAGCTGGAGAACTGGCCGATCATCCGTCTCAACTGGCGGGCGAACATCTTCTTCGCGAACCTCGAGAACCGATTCCCACAGGTCAAGGAGCTCGACGAGTACGCGAACTTCCGCGAGCAGTGGAAGTTCTATGCCTCGCAGGACGAGCAGCGGATCAACATCCTTCCCGACTACGATCCGACCCAGCGGTGGTTCGTCATGCTCCACACTCGAGGCCGGATCTGGGCTGAGCTGAAGGACCCCGGAATTCCAGGACTGCTGGAGTACTGGATCGGCGTCGTTCGATCCGACTTCTACAACAAGCAGCGCTACTCGGACTTCGTCGAAGACAGTCATTTCGTCGCAGGAGGGGCTGCCGAGGATGGCACCGGCATGTACACGCCGGTGTTCGAGCTACCGAAGGGGGCCGAGCCGACCGAACTCGCGGGGTATTCGCTGGCGCTCGAGCCGGAGAAGGGGCGAGCTGTCTCCAGTCGGCTCTACCTGACGCTCGCCGAGCCGAAGAACGTCCGCGGGATCCCGCTGGGACCGATTCTCTCGGGACGCGGGACCGAAGTCCTGGACAACCTCGCGAAGCAGTACCTGATCCGCGGCCAGGAGCCGCGCACCATGCTCGCGCTCGTCTACCCCTACGATCTTCTTCCGCAGGATGTCCGCGCGATTGCCGACGGCATCGTTCCGGCGGGGGCCAACGAGGAGGAGACCGACGAGCGAAGGGCGCCGTCCGTGAGCAAGGACCTTCCTCGGGTGCAGATCCAGACCGAGCTCGGTGCGATCGATGTCGAGTTGTTCGAGGATGACTCGCCGAACTCCGTCGCCAGCTTCATCAGCCTCGTGGAGAGTGGCTTCTACGACGGTCTGACGTTCCACTCGCGCTGGAGACGGGAGGACAATCGCGGGTTCGTGCTCGGCGGCAGCCCCGACGCATCACCCACGGGCCATGCCGGCTACTACCTGCCGGACGAGTCGAGCCCCCGCCGCCACCTGCGCGGGAGTATCGCGCTCGCTCGTCGAGCCTCCGTGCCCAACAGCTCGAGCTGCCAGTTCTACGTCTGCTTCGAGAACCAGCCCCATTTCGACAACGTCGACACGGTGATCGGCCACGTCATGAACGGGCTGGACCGACTCGAGAAAATGCCGGAAGGGACGAAGATCCTCTCCGCGAAGGTTGTCACCAAGCGAGATCACCCCTACGACACCTTTCGGAAGCTCCCGGCCGAGGAAGCGATGAAGAAGTAGCAGCCCGTTGAGAGACGATTTTGGGCGCGAGCCCGAGCTTCCGTCGGCCAGCACTCCCGCCGAAACTCGACGTATCCACCAATACGCCTGCGTTTCGTCGGAAG
>JAGQRC010000709.1 GCA_020425835.1 Planctomycetota bacterium
TGGCTCGGACTGCTGGTCACCCTGCCGGCCGCCATCGGCATGGCGATCGGTCGCCGGATGACCGATCGACTCGATCCCCAGCGCTTCGCCCGATGGATCTTGATCCTCCTCGCGATCGTCGGCGTCAACCTGGTCCGACGAGCGCTGCTCGCAGCCCACTGAGAGCTGGCTCCGGACGAGAACCCGAGCTCCCGGCGGCTCGCGCGTCCGACGAACTCGAGCCGGATCGGTTCCTCTCCTCGCCGCGTCACTTCCGTTCTCGCGCAGCGCGCGGCTCTCCCTCGCGTGCCGAGATCAGTGCGGGGTCGTCGAGGTCGAGGCGGTAGAGCACTTGGTTGTAGTCGTAGCGCGGCGTCGGTTGCGGCGAGTCGGCGAACTGCTGCGAGTAGGTGCCCTCGAAGAGGAGGAACGGCGCATCGTCCTCGACCAGCTCGGGAAGGAGTCGCGGGTTGTAGAAGGTGTAGTGATCGTGAGAGAGGATCTTGACCGCCGCGCCCCACGGGCCGGTGGGAGTCGGAGCCTCGGCGTACCAGACCTCGCCGAACGCGGAGGGGCGACCGAACGACTCGGTGAACACCGCGACCCAACGCCCGCGTCGAGCGTTCCATGCGATCGATCCGCTGTGCGGTTTCACCGGCGCGCCATCGTGCGAGGAGATGACCGTCGCCTGAGGCGTCAGCGGCTCCCACCGCGACGCGTCCTGCCAAGCCTCGAAGGTCGCCGGCACTCGAAGGGCAGGGAACGGATTGCCGAAGAGGATCCATTCCTCGCTCTTCGCATCGCGCCACGCGACGGCGTGTCCCTCCGGCATGCGGGGAGCGTCGCGCCCTTCGGACTCCGACCAGAGTTTCCGCCACCGTTCGAAGCGACGTGTCTCGTCGTTCCAGACACACAGGCCGCTCTCGTAGGCGTTCATCGGCTTGCGCACCTTGATGTAGCTCCCGACCATCCGAGTCTCGCCGTTCGCGGCGGGAAGGCTGACGCAGCCGGCGACCCATGTCGGTCCATCGCCCGGCATCGGTGCGATCGCCACCGGCTTGCCCGTGCCATCGTCGAGGAGGTCGAAACGCAGCCGCAGCGGAGGCTCGAACGATGAGAGTGGACGCCGGACAGTCGTCGCGCCCGTCATGTGGAAGACCCCGAGGGGATAGCTCGAGATCGTCGTATCGCCCCAGCCCCAGAAGAGGCGTCCCCGGTGGACGACCACCTGCACGCTGTCGCAGCCCCAGATCCCCGACTCCGGCCAGTCCTGCGCATCCCCGAAGCGTTGGGACTCCGCGAAGAGGCCGGCGCCGGTCGAGCGTCCCAATCGACGCGCGATGCTGGTTCGCTTCACCTGCACCGTTCGCGTCTCACCCGGCTCGGGGATCAGGCGCACACCGCGATAGCCGAAGCCGTCCGCGTCGACCTCGTAACCATGGCCCGACACGAAGAGCCAAGTCTCCCGATGCATCGCTTCGGGAAGATCGAACGCGATCACCCCAGCGTTGTCGCTGACGAAGCGTACGCCGTGCACCGTGCGCAGCTCGACGAGCGGAACCGGCCAGCCGGAGCCCGCCTCGACGATCTCGATCCGGCAGAGCTCCTCGGCGCGGGCACGAGTCGGAGCGAGGGCAAGCAGGAGCAGGAGTCCGAGGAGCGCGCGGGGCGAAATCGTTGCGCTCACCGGTGCGCGAGGCCGAGGGCTGTCGTGGGTAGCGTTCATCGTCCGAGCCTTCGTCGTGTGCAACCGATACGGTAGCGGCCCAACGGACGCCGGGGAACCCGCTGCGTCCGACCGGCGATCCGCGCGGCGGATGAACGACACCGCTACTTCGAGTACAGATCCCGGGCCTGGAAGATCGTCGAATCGAGCCACCTCCAGGCGGGAAAGGAGCCGAGCGTGAGCACTGCCCCGATGATCGACTCGAGGAACCGTCGCCGAACGGCGGCCCGCACGACCAACGCGCCCGCGATCAGGATGCACGGCGGGTAGGTCAGCAGGAAGAAGAGCCCGTAGGCCGGATCGCAAACGCTGCTCCCGACTGGGTAGTCGAGGGGTCGACAGCCGTGCACGATAGCCACCAAGAACGTCATGACGCCGGCGAAGATCGCGCTGGGGAATCGACCCATCGCCTCGAACGACAGGATGATGATCGCGAAGATCGCGGCGGGGATGATGGACTCCGATGCGACGGTGGCGATGATCACCGTCGGAACCGCGAACATCAGGACCAAGACCCGCCCGGGGAGCCGCGTCTCGGTCATGTCGCCTCCGATCCGGATCGGTCACGAGTCCCGTGCGAGCACGGAGGTCATCGACCGGAGATGGGACTCCTCGCGGGATCTCTGGCCGAACCGAGGAGGAGTGTGATGAAGTCCGCGGTGGACGACGCGAGCGAGGCGTAGAAGCTCCCACCCGTTCCCGGAGCGTCCGCACAACGACGAAGCACGGGCGGGGCCCAAGCGAGGTGTCGCTGCGCGAATTCCGCCGCGGCTCGGTCATCGCGGACGACGATACGGGACCAGAGGATCAGCTGACAACCCAGATGGTCCGCGGCTGCGCCGTGAGCGTCCTCGCGATCGAACTCCAACCCCGCTGCCCGGGCGACCGCGGCGACCGATCGACACGCCTCTCCGGAGTAGGAACCCTCCTCGTAGAGCGACTGCACGAGGGGAAAGCCGTCCGTAGGGCTGAGGAAGCGCCGGAAGAACTCGGCCGCCGTTTCCTCGAGCTCGTCTTCACCCGGGAGGGTGAGGCCGAGCTCCCGCAAGCTTGCGTCGAT
>JAGQRC010000710.1 GCA_020425835.1 Planctomycetota bacterium
TCCGAGCGTCCCCCCGCGTTCAGCGAGATCTACTCCGCGATCACCCAGGACGGACTCCTCGTCGAGGGTTCCGACGAGGTGATCAACGCCGCCTCGGATGGGGACGCACCGTGACGCCACGCGATCCTTCCGTTCCGACGAGGCCCAACCTGGTCATTCGCGCCTCCGCCGGGAGCGGCAAGACCTTTCGACTGACGTCGAGGTTCATCGACCTGCTCCTCGACGGCGAGTCGCCCGAGCGGATCTTCGCGACGACGTTCACTCGGAAGGCGGCGGCCGAGATCCTCGCTCGCGTGCTCGCGCGGCTGTCCACCGCCTATCTCGACGCCGAGGCCCGCGCCGAGCTCGGTCGCCACCTCCGCCGCGACCCGCTCGATGCACCGCGCGTCGGCGACGCGATGCTGCGGGTCACCCGCACTCTCGACCGACTGCGCGTCGACACGCTCGACAGCTTCTTCGTGCGGCTCGCGACCCTGTACTCGGCCGATCTCCATCTCACCCCCGGTTGGCGCATCGCCGACCCCCATGGCGAAGTCCTTCTCCGCGAGCGCTCGGTCGTGGGGTTCCTGCGCCGCGAGGGAACGGAAGCGGTCCGGACACTCGCGAATCTCCTCTCCCGCGGCGAAGTGCGACGATCGGTGACTCAACAGATCCTCGATCTCGTCGCGGGTCTCTATCCTCTGTTCCTCGACGCCCCGGACGAAGAGCGTTGGCTCCACCTGGAGCTGGGCACAGCGCTCGACCAACGAGCCCTCGAGCGCGCGATCGATCGGCTCCTCACGATGCCGCTCCCACTCACGCGCGCCGGCGCCCCCGCGAAGTCGTGGAAATCCGCCGTGGACACCTTGGGGGAGGCCGCGCGCGCGGGCGACTGGCGGCGTTTCGCGGATCAGGGACTCGTGCAGCGAATCCTCGACGGAGCCGATCTCTTCGACCGACGACCGATCTCCGAGGAGTGGTCCGATGCCATCCGCCCCCTGATCGACCACGCCGCCCACGAGCTCATCCACACGCTCGGCGCCCAGACGCGTGCCACCTTTCAGTTGCTGCGCGACTGCCACGCGGTCCACGCGGAGTTCGCCCAGCGCGCCGGTCTCTTCACCTTCGATGCGATCACCCGCATCCTCGCGGGCGCCACCGCGGTCGGCGCGCTCGACGAGGTCTACTACCGACTCGACGCCCGACTCCACCATCTCCTCCTCGACGAGTTCCAGGACACGTCGATCCCTCAGTGGCGCGTGCTCGAGCCGCTCGCCATCGAGACCTGTGCCGCTCCGGAGGATCACTCGTTCTTCTGCGTCGGCGATGCGAAGCAGTCGATCTACGGCTGGCGCGGCGGGGAGCCGAGGATCTTCGGGTGGCTCGACCGCGACATCCCGGGCCTGACGACCGAGCCGATGGACCAGAGTCATCGCTCGGCTCCGGAAGTGATCGACGTCGTCAACCGAGTGTTCGAGAACACCGCCAACCTCCATCGTCGATTCGCCACCGACCCGCTTCGTGGAGAGCCCGGCGTCGACGACTGGCTCGAGGAGTTCCGCCCGCATCGCACGGCGCGCCTCGATCTTCCGGGCTACGTCCGCATGGAAGCCGCGCCCCACGGCACTCCGGGACAGGCGGTCACCACTCTGACCTTTGCTGCCCAGTACGTGCGGGACCTCGTGCGACGCGAGCCAAGTCGCTCGGTCGGGGTGCTCCTTCGCCGCAACCAGGCGGTGAGTCGCATGATCCACGAGCTCCGACAACTCGGGATCGCGGCGAGCGACGAGGGCGGCAACCCGCTGACCGACTCCCCCGCCGTCTCGGTGGTGCTCTCCCTCTTGAAACTCGCCGATCACCCTGGAGATGGTGTGGCGGCATTCCACGTCGCGACGTCGCCGCTCGCAGCGCTCCTCCAACGACACGCGCACGCCGAGGATCGAACGATCGGAGCGGATGATCCCGCGCCCCATCGTCACCCCGCGGTTCGCCGACTCGCGCGCCGCGTTCGCCGCGACGTCGTCGATCGCGGGATCGCCAAGGCCATCGCACCGGCCGTGGAAGTTCTCGCGATCGCCTCCGGGCCGCGCGACCGTCGACGACTCGAGCAGCTCCTCGTCCAGGCCGATCGTTTCGTCCCGGCGGGCCCGCTCCGGGCGACCGACTTCGTGCGGACCGTCACCATGGAGAAGGTCGACGATCCCGAGTCAGCGATCGTCCGGGTGATGAACATCCACCAGTCGAAGGGGCTCGAGTTCGACCGCGTCGTCCTCGCCGAGCTCGACCAGCGGATTCCGGGTCAGACACCGCCGGTGCTCGTCGCGAGAGACCCCGACGATGCGAGAGTCCGTGCCGTGACGCGCTTCCCCAACAAGGCCCTGCGCAACCTCGCCCGCTTCGTCGGCGACGGAGTCGATTTCGACGAACTGCACACCGAGTATCGGCGGCGCGAGATCCGCGAGAGCTTGAGTCTCCTCTACGTCGCGCTCACCCGCGCGGAGCGCGAGCTCTACCTGATCGTCGACCCTCGCATCGGACTCCAACCGAGCTTTGCGGGCGTCCTCCGGGGGAGCCTCACCGACGGCCACGACCCCGAGCCGCGCGAGGTCCTCTTCGAGCACGGTCGTCCTCCCGCGCCGCGACTCGTCCGGGTCGAGGAGTCCGCCCCCGTCGAAGGAGCAGCGACCGCTGGCAAGAGTCCCGCGACGACTTCATCCTCGACCCGAACGGCGAAGACCCGGGGCGCGGCCGGACGCCGAGTCCGCACCCCGACCCACCCGAGTGAG
>JAGQRC010000711.1 GCA_020425835.1 Planctomycetota bacterium
CCTCGGAGAAGTGGCCCGCGCCGTCGTTGTAGTAGAGCCGCGGAGGAAGCCCCTCGTAGCGATCGGGGGTCGTGAACGCTTTGTGGACCCCATCGAGCGTCGTGAAGATCTCTCGGGCCCGCGTCCACTTGCAGTACTGCCCGACGAAGAGGTCGAGGTCCCCATCGAGATCGGCGTCGAACCACGCCGACGCCGTGGACCATTCCGGCACCTCACGGCCTTCGGCGTCCGTCCAGGTCCGGCTCGTGAGCCCGACCTCCGCCGTCGCATCGACGAATCGTCCACCGTCGTTGCGGAGATAGACGTTGCCGTCGACCGCTGTGATGAACAGATCGGGGTCCCCATCGCCGTCGGCGTCCGCCGCGGCCCCCCCCATGCCGAAGCGATGGATGCCCGCCCCGGTCGCTTCGGTCACGTCCTCGAACGTGCCATCGCCATGGCCGCGATAGAGCGCCGACCTCGCGGACGCGCCATCGTCCCACCGACGAGAGTCGACGAAGAAGAGGTCGAGTCGGCCATCGCGATCGTAGTCGAACACCACGACTCCCGACCCCATCGTTTCGGGGAGGAGCTTCTCGCCGGCCATGCCGTTGGTGTGGACGAACCCGACTCCCGCTGCCCCGGTCCGCTCCGAGAACGTCGCCGCGAATCGCGGCGTCGCGGTCCCGGCGGTCGACGGATCGTCATCGCGCGCCGCGTCACAGGAGACCAGGGACGCGCCGATCAGCCAGGCGAGAATGGCCGCGGAATGCTTGGCGCGAGATCGCACGGTCCTCCGATCGGATGCGTCGGGCGAGATCCTCCTCGGACGGTCGGTCGGGAGTCCGTCGACGACGGCGCTCCAGTCTTCGGTTCGGTTCGGCAGAGCGTTCCGATGGAACCGAACCCACCCCGAGTTCCGAGCTCACGACCCGAGGAGCGCTGCGGTCAGCTCGATGCGCCCCGGCGAACTTGGCGCGCCTCCTCGACCGTGAAGGCGTGGACCCCGAAGGCGGCGGCGACAGCATCGAGGGCACCGCGGTCGAGGAACTCGAGGCCGTCGGGACGCGCCGAAGCGCGCTGGATCAGCTCGTCGACCGCGTCGGGAGAGGGATGGAACGGGCGAGGAAACGGATGAGAGCGCTCGATCATGGAGTCCTCCGTGCCGTCTTCGGGCGGGCCCGAAACGAGGCGGAAATGATGGCGGAGGCCTCGGCCCTCATCAAGCCGGAGGTCGGGACGATCGGAGGAACCGTTCGACGGGCGGGGGATCGAGCCCCTATCATGTGCGGCGTCCACGAACACTGACGCGCATCGAACACAAGGGGATCGACCACGAGAAGATCGAACGATCTCGAAGAGGGCGAAGGGAGGAGCCGACATGACGATTCCGAAGGAAGTGATCGTCTGCGAGTGCTGGGCGCGGGATGGTCTCCAGTCGATTCCCGAGGTGGTTTCGACCGAGCACAAGATCGAGATGATCCACCGGATCGTCGCGTCGGGAGTGCGGAAGCTCGAGGTCACCTCGTTCTCGCACCCGAAGCTGCTGCCCCAGTTCGCGGACTGTGTCGAGGTCCTTCGAGGCATCGACCGCCGCCAAGACGTGTCGTACGTCGTGTTGATGCCGAACGAGAAGGGCTTCGAGCGCTTCGAGACGTGCCAGAAGGACGGCTGCGGCGCGGACGAGATGATCCTGATGATCTCGTCGAGCGAGGCCCACAACCGAGTCAACTTCCGGATGACCCACGCCGAAGCGAAGCCGGTCCACGCCCGACTGATCGAGCGCGCCCACGCGATCGGCGTGAAGGTGATCGGCTGTCCGGGAACGGTGTACGGTTGCCCGATCGCGGGTGACGTGCCGATGGAGAAGGTCATCGACATCACTCGCTTCTACGTCGAAGCGGGCGCCGAAACCATCATGCTCGGGGACACGACCGGCGCCGCGAACCCGAAGATCGTCCGCGAACGCATCGGAGAGCTCCAGTCGCTCTTCCCCCGGGCGGACTTCATCGCGCACTTCCACGACACGAGAGGGAACGGGATCGTCAACTCGATCGTGGCGCTCGAGATGGGCCTGCGCTACGTCGACACGTCGATCGGCGCGATCGGCGGTCAACCGCAACCCAAGTCCACGACGAGCAAGTACCAACACGGTTTCACGGGCAACACCTGCTCGGAGGACCTGATCGCGCTCCTCGACGAGATGGGCGTCCACACCGGCATCGACGTCGATCGCTTGATCGAGAATGGCCACCGCGCCGAGGAGATCCTCGACCAGAAGCTCCGCTCGAACGTCGTGCGCTGCGGCCGTGTCAATCACGCCCCGCGCGAGTTCGTCCCGGCGTAGGCGCCCGGAGCCGCCTCGAGTGGGAGGCGCCGGGTGCGCTCCCGACGTCAAGCGCGGCTCTTGACCACCGTGCAGTCCGTGGAACGGACGTCCAGGTTCAGCTGGTGGGCGAGCCGCGCGAGATGCTCTCCCGAAGCGGGGAGACAGGGGAGAATGCGCTGGGTCCGAGAGGCGACCCACGGATCGGTGCTCTCACGAACGCGCAATCCTCCGTCGAATCCGAGGAGCGTCCGCCATTCGTCCTGGAAGTCCCTCCCGTACTCCTCGAGGAGCTCCGGGGAGCCTCCGTGGTGGAGCACCTCCGCGATGCGCCACGCCAGCTCGTAGCCTTCGCGCAGCCCGACGTTCATGCTCTGCATGCCGATCGGTCCCGTCAGATGCGCGGCGTCGCCGGCGAGCCAGGCGCGATGGCGACCGAAGCGGTGGGCGAGCCTTC
>JAGQRC010000712.1 GCA_020425835.1 Planctomycetota bacterium
CGATAGGCGGTGGCGGCCTTGCGCCACTCCCCGAGGATCTGGTAGTTGCGACCCATGTTCTGAAAGGTCAGGGGGATCGGGTAGTTGCCGTAGAGGTACTGCTGGTAGAACTCGTAGAGCGTGCTGGCCCGCTGAGCGAAGTCGCGCGCGCGCTCCAACGAGTGCGCCGCGTCCGCTTCGAGCCCGGCCGGTAGGGACGTTCCCTTGTCCTTCGCGTCGCGGATCGCGTCCTGGGCTCGGTCGTGCTTCCACTCCCAGGCGAGCGCACTGGTGTACAAGCAGTTCGCCAACGCGATCCTCGGCGTCGCCGAAGGCGGGCTGCCGCGATCGGCGTCGGCGAGCTCGAGCGCATAGGTGAAGTGAGCCTCGGCCTCGCCGAACTTCTGGAGCGCATCGTCGGCCCGAGTATCCCCCTGGGAGCCGTCCAACAGCTTTCCGCCGTCGATCATCAGAATACGACCCTCGTCGAGCTCGGCCTTGATCATCTGCGCCCGTTGGTCCGCCGGGATCTCCCGGAGGTTCTGACCGGCACAGCCCGCGCCCACCAAACTCGAGAGAACGAACAGGAAGACTCGACTCGGCACTCGGATCGACATTGCGCGGTCACTCCGCCCTACTGGGGATCTCCGGTTCCAGAACCTCACGCCTCGATGCACGGGCGTGAGCTTGGCCACCGATTGTCACGAAAAGCCCACCGACCGCCTTCGCCGGGGCGCCCTCGAGGGTCAGTCGCAGACGATGCTCTCGAGCCGCTCGGGCCGGTACTCTACCAAGAACTCCTTCTCCCGGGAAATCAGGACCTTGCCGGGAGGGAGTCCCTTCGGCTTCCGGACGTACTTCGCCTGCGTGAAGTGAACGCGAGCCGAAGAGGGCCCGCGCCATCCGGAGAAGTACGCCGCGATGAACGCCGCATCCTCGAGACTCTCCGGCGCCGGTGACTTGCCCTTGGGAACGCGGAGGATCACGTGGGGACCGGGTCGATCGGCACGGTGGAAGAAGAGGTCGTTACCCTTCGCGATGGTGATGGACAGCCGATCGTTCTCCCGCGCGTTGCGGCCGACCAGGATCTCCAACCCTTCACGGGTCCGATAGCGGCGTCGGCGCTCCACCTTCCGGGATCGATCGTTCTGTCGAGGCTTCTCGCGGATCAGGAGACGATCGAGACTCTCGCGGGCGATGTCGATCTCCTCCGCGGTCCCGGCCCGACTCAATCGCTCTTTCGCACGACCGAGGAGCTCCAGGTCGCTCTCACACTCCGCGCGTCGCGCCTCGAGCAGCGGGATCGCCCGGCGACGCTTGCGGCTGCGTTTGAAGTAGCTCTCGACGTTCTCGGTCGGTGACAGCAGAGGATCCAGCTCGACCTCACGCCGGGCGAGGTCGGGATCATAGTAGTCGACGACCTGGACCCTGGACTGCCCGCGAGCGATGCGGGACAGCTCTGCCTTCAACAGCTCTCCGGTCTGGTTCAGGGATTCCCAATCGTTCGCCCGCTCGAGGTCGCCCGCGACTTTCGTGAGCAGCGTCCTTCGGCGCTTGATCTCGGTGTTGATCCGCCGGAACAGCCCCACCTTCGCTTCGTCGAGGTCACCCTGCTGCTCGGCCCGAGCCATCCGGTCGTCCAGGGCACGGTGGAACGCGAGGGGCTCCCCCCGTTGCTCCGGCGCGATCAAGCGCGTCGGATCGAACGGGAAGCCGAGCGTGTCGCTCTTCGGCGGAGCCGGAGCGAAACGATAGGAGTGCCCGATCCGAAGACCCTCGCGACCCGCCAGCCATCGGATCCGTCGCGTCGGCGTGTCGAACACGATGACTCGGCCCTCGCGCCCGAACAGCTCGAAGATGAGGGAACGCTGGATCCGCGCGTCATCACGCTTGAGACGCAGCTGGAAGCGGACCAACCGATCCCCCCCGGGTCGATCGATCGACTCGACGATCGCTCCCCGCAAGAGCTCGCGGAGGATCATCGTCGACTCGGTCGGTCGCACCGCGGTCGAAGGTTCCTCGGCGGTGACGTGGAAGCGGGTGAAGCCGGGACGGGTGCTGACGAGCAGGTGGGTCCTCTGTCGAGGATGGTCCTCGGCCGCTCGCGACGACCAGCGGAAGATGAGTCCGTGGGGTCCGCGGTCGAAGACTTTCTCGAGTCGCGCGCCGATCAGCACGGGCTCGAGCTCGGTGACGAGGAGGTCGATCTCTTCCGGTCGAAGCCCGCCCGGCGCGGGGGCCCCTCTCGACGCGGGGACCTCTACCAACTCGGGGGATTCTCTCGACTCGGGGGACTCTCTCCCTTCGGCGGAGGAGTCCGACTCGGGCGAGGAGTCGGACCGCGACGCGTCATCCTCGCGCCCGTGCCCCGACCCCTCTGCCCCCGCGCTCATCGGACGCTACTCCGAGGCGTTCCAGGCGTCGTCGGCGAGACCGTACTCGAGGATCTCCGACCGGTCGAAGAAGAGCTCGATCTCCCGCTGCGCCGCCTCGGCCGAATCGGAACCGTGCACGAGGTTGAACTGGTTCGAGATCCCGAAGTCCCCGCGAATCGTTCCGGGCTCCGCGGCGAAGCCGAACGTCGCCCCCATCAACTTCCGACAAACTTCGATCGACTTCGTGCCCTCGAGGACGAGGGTGACGACCGGCTCGGACGTCATGAAGCCGACGAGAGACTCGTAGAAGCCCTTGCCCTTGTGGGGAGCGTAGTGGGTCTCCGCCGTCTCCCGGGTGATCTTCATCAGCTTCATGGCCGCGATGCGCAGGCCCTTCCGCTCGAAAC
>JAGQRC010000713.1 GCA_020425835.1 Planctomycetota bacterium
GCCCGACGTCGATCAGCGCGCAGCGCGCGACGACCGACAGGCCGCTGGGCCGCAGCGAATCGGCAGGGACCGGTGTCGATCCCCAGGGGGTGTGCACGTCCGGAGGGAGGGGCTCGACCGCGCCCGGATCCGGATCTCGCTCCAGGAGAGCGATCGCCCCGGTCTGCTCCGTCGACGCTCCCACCATGTCGGCCGAGAGAGCGGCGATGGTCCGTCGCTCCGCGTGATCGAGATAGACCCGGCTCTGGGCCATCTCGTCGCCCCAGATGATCGAGATGGTCCGGTCGGGGCGAGCCATCGCGTCGGAGCGGATCGCCGTGACGACACTCCGCATCGCCTCGATGAAGCCGCCGACGCCGCTCGCGTTGTCGACCGCCCCGGGCTCCTGGACATGACACGCGATCGCGATCGCCTCTTGCGGACGCGTCGCCCCGACGATCGACGCCACCACCGTTCGGAGCGGGCGCGCATCGAGCCGGCTCTCCGCTTCGACCGTGATCTGCAGGTCGGGATGGGTCGTCGCCAGATCGCGGATCCGCGCGTGGGCCCGGGCCGAGATCGAGAAGCAGAGCAGCTCCGTTCCGACCGGGACCTTCGTGTAGGCGATCGCGTCGAGGTGGCGTCGACGATCGGTGGGGTCGACGTTGAACGGCGCGATGCGCGAGCTCAACACCGCGGCGGCCCCCCGCGCCCGCGCGCGACGGATCATGAAACCCAGCGGCTGATCGGTGACGAGGATCGAGCCGGCCTCGACGTCCGCGAGCTGGAAGCAGGGTCTTCCCGTCGCCCGGCCCGACGGCGAGTAGACGGGCGACATCGTGCGGTCGACATCCGGGGCGGCCTCGAACCCGAGGAGCGTCTCGCCCTCGAGATCGGGCGCGATCGCCCGGATCGCCGCGCGCACCGGAGTCCAAGCGTCGTGCCCCAGCGCGGTCTCGATCACCTCGAGCTCGAGCCATCGCTCGTCGGGTGGCGTCGATCCGTCGGGTGGCGTCGATCTGTCGGGCCCGCTGCCGTCGCGCGGCCGGAATCCCAGCGACTCCAGCTCCCCGATCACGCGGTCGATCACCTTCTCGAAGCCGTCGTTGCCCGGCGCGCGGTAGAACTGGTCGACGAAGCGGACGATCTCCATCGCGCGCTCGCTTCGGAACGCAGCATACGAGGCCTCGACGAATCGGGCCGGCCCCGCCCCGCCGGGTGCCACGTCCGGACCCCGGTGCCCGTGCGCGGGACTCGAGACCGGCGCGCTCCCTCGCGGAGGTGGCGCGTCGTCGGGAGGCGCGTCACCTCGACGGGACACCCCGTGTTGCGCGAGCCCGATCGCCCCGACGAGGACGAGCACGATGCCCGCTCGCGTCGGGTCCCACCGAGACCCGATCCATCGTCCGGCGATTCGCTGCCGTCGCTCCACGGACACCTCCCCGTTCGCGCTCCGCGAGTAGCCTCAACGGTTGACCCCGAAACGACGGCCCTCCAAACTCGCGCGATCCACGATTCACGCGAAGGAACCCATGATCCCCCAACCTCCTGTCTGTCCCAAGCACGAGCACCGAGAAACCCTGCACGGCATCACGCGGGTCGACCCGTACCACTGGCTCAAGGATCCACACTGGCAAGAGGTCCTTCGAGACCCGTCGAAGCTCGACCCCGAGATCCGGGCGCACCTCGAGGCGGAGAACGCCTACACCGGCGCGGCGCTCGCACACCTCGAGTCGCTCGAGAAGACGCTGTTCCAGGAGCTCAAGGGACGAATCAAGGAGGACGACTCGAGCGTTCCGGCGCGCGACGGCGAGTACGAGTACTACCGCCGTTTCGAGACCGGCGCACAGTACCCGCTCTACTGTCGCCGTCCGACCGGCAGTGAGGACGAGTCGATCCTGCTCGACGTCAACCGACTCGCGGAGGGCAAGACCTTCTGCCAGGTCGCGTCGGTCTCCCACAGCCGGGACCACCGTTATCTCGCCTACGCGGTCGACGACAAGGGCTCCGAGTTCTACACCGTGCACGTCGTCGACCTCGACACGGGCGAGAGTCTGTCGGATGAACTCCCGCACACCGCCGGGAACTTCGTCTGGGCCGGGGACTCGAGCTCGATCCTCTACACGATCCTCGACGACAACCATCGACCGCAGCGGATCGCCTGCCATCGGCTCGGGGACCCGATCGAGAAGGACCGCTTGATCTACGACGAGCCGGACCCAGGCTTCTTCGTCCACGTGGACGAGACCGAGAGCCGGGAGTACCTGTTGATCCACGCTCACGATCACACGACCTCGGAGATCCGGTGGCTCCCGGCGAAGGATCCCGCGGCGACGCCGGTCCTGGTGGCGGAGCGACGAGCCGGCGTCGAGTACGAGATCGGGCATCACGACGATCGTTTCTTCATCCTCCTGCGGGAAGGCGACGCGAAGGATGGCGCGATCACGACGGCGACCATCGGCGGCGCGGACCGATCGACGTGGGCGCCCTACCTTCCCCACCAGCCGGGCCGGTTGATCGAGGGTTTCCTGCTGTTCCGCGACCATCTCGTCCGCCTCGAGACGGTGGATGCCCTTCCCCGTCTGGTCGTGCGCAAGCTGTCCACCGGGGAGGAACACACGGTCGCGTTCGACGAGGAGGCGTACGACCTCGGCCTCGTCCCCGGCTACGAGTTCGACACGACGACGCTCCGCTTCACGTACTCATCGATGACCACACCGCATCGCGTCTACGACTACGACCTCGAGACGCGGGAGCGCGTCCTCCGAAAGGAGCAGGAGGT
>JAGQRC010000714.1 GCA_020425835.1 Planctomycetota bacterium
GACCTCTCCCGGACCAGCCTCTCCCTGAGCGACCAAGAGGGATCCATCCACTGGGCGATTCCGCTCTTCAGCCGCGCGGCCGAGGCGCTCCTCCGCTCGCCGGAGGTCTCGGACATGTTGGCGACGATCCTCGAGCTGGTCTTCGAGTCGTTGCCGGCCGAGCGGGGATGCGTCTTCCTCTTCGACGAGAAGACCGGCGACAAGACCCTCACCGTGATGCGTCAGAAGAAGGGGCGAGAGGGCGAGATCTTCGAGGTCTCGAACTCGGTGATCCGCAAGGCGATGGCGGATCGCAGCTCGGTGCTGGTTCCCAACTCTCTCGGGGACGAGCACTATGGCAGCCAGCAGAGCATCGTGCTCAACCAGATCCGATCGGTCATGTGCGCGCCGTTGATCCACGAGGACGGGGTCATCGGCATCATCTACCTGGACACCCAGAGCTTCACCGAGCCCTTCGGGTTGCAGCATCTCGAGGTGTTGACCGCGCTCGCGGTGCTCGCCGGAGTGGCGGTCCAGCAGGGCCAGCTCCGCGCACGGATCCAGCAGGAGCGCGATATCCGGCAGCGTCTGGCTCGGTACAGCGCTCCATCGGTCGTGGAGCGCATCGTCTCCGAGACCGATCGATCCGCGAGCATGATCGCCGAGGAGCGGGAAGTCACGGTGTTGTTCCTCGACCTCGTCCAGTTCACGACGGTGTCGGAGCAGCTGGCGCCGGCCGAGGTGACCCGGGTCCTCAACGAGGTGTTCGAGAACCTGACCGACTGCGTGTTCCGCTTCGAGGGGACCTTGGACAAGTTCACCGGGGACGGCCTCATGGCGATCTTCGGCGCGCCGCTCGATCAGGCGGATCACGCTGAGCGTGCGGTCCGCGCCGGTCTGGCCATGCAGCAGCGCATCCAGCAGCTCGACCGACGTTTCGACCAGGTCGAGCTCCGCGCGCGGATCGGGATCAACTCCGGACCCGTGCTCGCCGGGGACATCGGTTCCCCGCGCCGCAAGGACTACACGGTGATCGGTGATGTCGTGAACATCGCCAGTCGGCTCGAGTCCCAGGTCGCCCGTCCGGGAGACATCATCATCGGGGCGGCGACGCACGACGCCTTGCCGAGCGAGTTCCGCTGCGACGACATCGGCGAAGTGCAGATCAAGGGCAAGCAGAAGTCGGTCTCGGTCTACCGAGTGCTCCCCGAGGACCGCGGTCCCACCGATACTCCTTCGGACTGACACCGACCGCGCCGGGCGCGTTGTCGGTTCAACGGCTGGTGCCGTTGACCCTTCCGTGGCTCACATCGTTCCCCGCGCCGTTCCGAGTTCGTCCCGCAATCGGGGGATCGATACTCAACGGACTTGTTGCACGGGCGGCGACCCCGGATCGAGTCGCCGCCGCTCTCCGCCCATCAACAGGTTGGGACGTACGAAGCGCACGGAACGCTCGGGGTCGGATCGGGGCCGCACGCGTCCGGTCCCGGCGCGGGTGGGAAGGCGCCGAGCGAAAAGAGGTACTCGAGGAGGAAGATCGCGTCCGAGATGTCGGTCGACTCATCGTCGTTGACGTCGGCCGCCGGGACGCACTGGGGCGGCGCCCCGGACGCGAAGAGGTAGTCGAGCAGGAAGATCGCGTCGGAGATGTCCACGCCACCCGAGGTGTTCGCATCGCCGCGTCGGAACTCGGGCTCGGCGGCGACGCAGACGGTGCCCCCGTCGAGTGTCGGGAACACGCCGGTTCCCGCGAGGACCACGGTGAGATTGTCGAGACCGATCGTCGGGATGGCGTCGCGGAACTCGAAGGTGGGGCACGTGCCGATCGAGAGGCCGGGCGCGACGTCGAACGGGACTCGGATCAGCGTCGTTCCCAACCCCGCGGGCAGGATCTGACCGACGCCGAACGGCGGGACCGCGTCGAAGATCGCCGCCACCGCAAACCCGCCGAGACCGGTGTCCGGGGGCGGCAGCGCGTCGTTGTAGGAGGTCTCGACGAAGTCGATCAGGATCGTCCCCGTCGAGAGACCGGCGAAGTAGCCCGCTCCCATGGCGACAGTGCCGGGGGAGTGCACCGTCAACTGTGCCGTGTCCCAGACGAGGCTGACCTGGAACGCCTCGAGGTCGAATGGGTGGTCGCACGAGATCACGACCTGGGTCGTCGTGCCCGCGACGACGGAGGTGTTCGGGAAGCTGAAGCGGAAGTCGTTGGCGACCAGGATGCCGCCCGAATCCCCGAGCTGCGGAGTGACGGTGGAGCCGAAGCTCGAGAACGCGGTCGCGACGAGGGGATCGCCCGCCTCGGCGCGGAGCACGACCTCGGCGAGCTGACCCGCCGGCACGAGTCCCGGGTCGACCACCCACTGGAGCCGCGCGATCGACTGCGGATCGCTTGCGGAGACCGGGATCGAGATCACGGAGGTCGGATCCAGGTCGAGCACCACTCCGGCGGTCATCGTGGACGTTCCGACGTTGGTCGCCGCGAAGTCGGGGGGGCCACCGAGAACGACCTCGGTGATCGTGCCGTCGAACGCGAGATCGGCAGGAGTGATCAGGGACTCATCGAACGTCAGCGCGATCGAGAACCCTTGGATCTCGACGTCGTTCGTGGCGAGGACCTCCATGAACGCGGTCGTGCCGGGCGCCCCGACCCCGGTCGTGAGCGAGATCGCGTTCGCCGCGTCGAGCGCGGTGCCCGCGAAGCTCGCGACGAGGGCTGCGGTGAGGCTCGGAAGGAGCCGGATCGAGTTCGAGACCGGTCGGAAGATAGATGCAGTGCCAA
>JAGQRC010000715.1 GCA_020425835.1 Planctomycetota bacterium
GGTCGTCATACCCGGACTCTCCGACGTTCTGCCACGGCGGTCCGTGTCATGTCCCGCGTCGACCGGGCTACGTTCCTCCGCCATCCCGCTCGCTCCGGCGCCCTCGCGCGGATACCCTGGGTCGCGGGGTTTCAACCAATGACTCGGGAGATTCCATGAATGCCATCGAGCGACCCAACTTCTTTCCCATTCTGCAACCGATCGACTGGCGCGGCCGCGCGCAATCCGTGACTCGATGTCTCTCCGGAAAGTCGCGGGTCAATGACGACATGCCCATGCTGGTCACCTATGGACTCGTGACCGAGTCTCAGAACCACTATGCGCCTCAGTGCGAGCTCGAGGGTCTCGAGAGGGGGCTCGCAGAAATGGATCGCATCGCCAAGCAGAACTGGGCGAAGAGGTCCAAGGGAGAGAAGTGGGAGCGCATCGACCATCCGCGGCTCGAGATCCTGGGCTGGACGGGAGAGTCCGAAGTCAGCAGCAGTGCTCTGCTCTTCAAGCCCGTGCTTCAGGCGGCTCATGACAAGCTGAATGCGGAGATCATCTTCGTTTCCGCGCCGAATCGCTTCTTGTTGATCGCGAGCAATGACCCTTCCGCCCTCGCTCAGCTCAGCGCCTCGCTCTATCAGGAGGCGCGCAATGGCGGTGGACCCTATCTCTCGCCCGTGGTGATCGAGGTCCGAGAGGCGCGCATTGTCGGCCCGACGAAGGACATGGCCGCGGACATCGTGGCCACGGGGATGCAAGTCGCACACGACGCACTGGGCGAGCTTCCCGCCGAGCGAGTCGCCATGTCGCTCGCCGGGACCTTCATGCTGATCGCCGCGGCCGACGGCAACATCGACAAGAAGGAGATCGCAGCATTCATGAGTGGCGTGTTGGAGGTGCAGCAGGGTCTCGAGCTCAACGAGGCGATCGAATCGGGGATCGCCCTGTTCTCCGGAGACCCGCAGATGTACTTCGGCAAGATCACCGCCGGCGGGGGGAGCATCGTGGCGCTACTCGACCACGTGGGCGAGTCCGCGGCCATCCTGGACGAGATGCTCGGAGAAGCGGTCGGTAACCTCTTTCGCGGCATGATCATGATGCTCGCCGAGCGGACCGCGAAGGCCTCGGGTGGAGGTCTGTTCGGTCGCCGACCGAAGATCGACGCGCGGGAGGCGGCGATGCTGGAGCATCTGCGGCGCGCGTTGCAGCCCGGGGGCGAGGTGTCCTGGAGTCGGGAGTCGTTCGTCGTCCAAGAAGATGGTAGGAGGGTCCTGGTCGCGGTGTTGAGTTGCGAGAGCATGACCGAACTGCTCCACGCCATCAGCTGGGAGATCGACAACTTGGTGGCGAACGTCGAGCAGCTGGCCGCGATGGACGGAGAGATTCGATTCGAGATCGATCCGAACCGCTTTCGGATCACCGGCGTGACGCGGCGGAAGCTCGACGATCACGTTGCCCAACTCAACGCCGTGGCGGAGCAATCCGGGTTTCGCACTCCCTCGGGTGAGCAGGTCTTCGCGACCGCGCAGTTCCTCTGACGACGTGTCGGCCCGACCCCTTCCGGCGCTGGAGGAGCAGCGCCGTTGGGGTCGAGGCGTCGTGTTCCCCCCGAGTCGGAGCCGCCGTCACTTCCACTGCTTGGCGAGGGCGACGAGCTGGTCGAGGGCCGTGCCCCACCCGTCCATGAATCCCATCTGCTCGTGTTGTTTCTTGCTCTCGGGGTTGGCGTGCAGGGCGATCGCCGTGTAGCGGGTGCCCGTTCCGTGCGACTCGAGGATGATCATGGCGGTCATGAAGCCTTCGCCCTTCGGCCGGTACCCGGGTCCGAGCGCGTCGGTGAAGACGAGTTTGCGGTTCTCGACGACCTCGAGATAGCAGCCGGCGTTCTCGGGCATCACTTCACCCTCGGGTGATCGCATGGTCGTGCTGAAGATGCCACCCGGTCGGAGATCGATCTCGCACGCCACTGTTTCCCACGGCTTCGGCGTGAACCATTGCATCAGATGTTGCGGCTGGGTCCACGCTCTCCACACGAGCTCCGGGCGGACGCCGACGACCCGTTCGAGGACGAGGTCGAGTTCTGGATCGATGTCAGGGCGCGCGGTCACTTCGCTCCTCCAAGTCGACGTTCACGCCAGGGTCTCGATGTAAGCATCGAGCTGGTCGAGTCTTCGTTCCCAAGTGCTCCGCTGCTCCGCGAGCCAGCCCGCCGCGCGCTCCAAGGTCTTCGGCCGGATCTTCACCGTTCGCACGCGACCCCGTTTCTGGGTCGACACCAGACCGCAGTCTTCCAGGACCCGGAGATGTCGCATGAACGATGGCAGCGCCATGTCGAAGGGCTCGGCCAGCTCGCTCACGGTCGCCGGACCCTGGCCCAGTCGAGCGACGACCGCGCGTCGCGTCGCGTTCGCCAACGCTTGGAAGGCCATGTCGAGTGTCTGTGCAGCGACGGTCATGCCGGGACGATGCCCGAAGTCAATACTTAGCACAAGTGCTAAGTGTAGAATCGCCGACCTCGCGGTCCGGACGCTTCGCTCGACGTGGCGTGCGCGGTATCGTCTTCCCCCCAGCCACCCGTTCGACGGAGTATCGGAGGTCGTCTTGAAGCCACTCACACAGAAGGTTGCAGTCGTCGCCGGCGGGACTCGCGGTGCCGGACGTGGCATCGCTCGCATGTTGGGCGAGGCGGGTGCCACGGTGTACGTCACTGGACGGAGCGTTCGGGGGAAACAGGCGACACCGGGACGACCGGAGACGATCGAAGAG
>JAGQRC010000070.1 GCA_020425835.1 Planctomycetota bacterium
GCGCTCCTTCTCCGAGAAGATCTGGGAAGTCGCTTCGACCGGGTCGGTGTCCGTCGTTCGGCCTTGGATCGGTTGTGGGAGCTCGCCCCGACCCATCCCGTGGTCCTCGACCGCTGGAGTTCGTACGAGGCGGCTCGAGGTCGCCTACCGAGGCGTGCGGAGCTTCTGGCGAGCGCCTTCGCGGTCGATCCGTCCATTGCGAGGGCTCGACGTTGGGCATCCGCATTGATCCGGTTGGGCAGGAGAGACGAGGCCGTGGCACTCGTGGAGTCGATGGCGGAGCGGTCCGGCGGCTCGGCACGGTACCTCGAAGCGTCGATCGACTTCTGGAAGGAGATCGAGGCGCCCGAACGCGCCCTCCGTG
Source organism: Planctomycetota bacterium (assembly GCA_020425835.1). Next base: position 365 of record JAGQRC010000070.1, read on the forward strand.
ACTATGGTGCGCTGATCCGCAAGCGGCCGGACAGCGCCTGGATCCTCGGGGAGCGCGCCGATTACCGCTGGGAGAACGGAGACCTCGATGGTGCGGCGCGGGACTACGGCGCCGCGTTGACGCTCCAGCCCGGCCGGGCCGTGTGGATCGACCGACTCCGAGCCCTCGAGGGCCCGAAACTCGACGCGTCGGAAGGTCTCCCACAGCTCGAGACCGTCGATGACTCCCTGGTCCGCGACGGGGACCGTGCTCGAGCGGAAGCTCCCCCCGTGGAGCGATACCCGCGCGCTGCAGCCACCTATCTCATCGACCAAATGATCACGACGATCGATCCCGAGGGCGGAGGCTCCGAGTACGTGCACCAGCTGGTTCGGCTCGACTCCGACCAGGCCGTCGAGGAGTTCTCGACCCTCTCCGTTCCCGGCGAAGTGCTGGATCTTCGCATCATCACGCCGACCGGCGCCGTTCTTCACCCGACTTCGGGCGACGGCGGGGGCGGGTACACGCTGCCGGGGCTCAGCCCGGGGACCTTCGTCGAGTACCGATCGGTCCGACGGTTCGACGTCGGCAAGCCGGAAGATCGGCCGTTGGGTCCGTTCTTCTTCCGCGATCCTCAGTTCCAGAATGCGTTCCATTTGACCGAGTGGATCGTTCGAATCCCGGAGAACTGGGCTCTGACCGTTCGCGCGAAGAACCTGCCCCACCCCGCGGAGGAGAGTGTCTCGGATGGGATGCGGCAGTGGCGGTGGACCTACCGCGAGATGGAGCCACTCCTTCCGGAGTTTCGCGCTCCGGCGGCCGCGGAGGTCCTGCCCAACGTGGTACTCCTTCCTCACCGGGACTGGAACGACGCGGTGGAGTCGATTTCCTTGGCCGGCTCGACGGATGAGGCCGTGACGCCCACCATCGAGGCGGCGATGGAGTCGATTCTCCGCGACGCCGAGGGCGAAGGCTTGCGGGAGCGGGCGTACCGCATCTACGACGCGGTCTGCGATCGCATCACGAACCCGTCGGGAGCGTCATCCGCGACCGGTGTGTGGCTCGAGCGAGCGGGCGATCGCGACGCGTTGTTCGCGAGTCTCCTCGAGGCTGCCGGAGTCCCGTTCGATCGGGTGCTCGGCGCGCTACGCGATGACTTCGCACCCTACCGAGACTGGACGGAGCCGGATCTCGGGGCGTTCGTGGTTCGACTGTTCCGGATCCCGACGGACGACGAGCCCCTCTTCATGACCACGGCGTTCCGAATGGCGAGACCGGGGAGGATCCCATCGCAGGTGCAAGGAGGCCGCGGTCTCGTGGTTCGTCCCGGGGAGATCGAATGGATTCGACTGCCCATGGATCCGATCGACCGCGAGGCACGCACGCTCGAGGCGACCTTTCGCCTGCCGGAGCCGGTCCCGGGCGAGGATCCCGGTCCGGTCGCGGTCGAGGCGCGGGTCGAGTTCCGTCAGCTCGCCGCGAGCTCGCTCAAGGAGCGGCTCGCCAACGTGAACGACTTTCAACGCACCGCGGCGCTCGAGAGCTTCGTTCGCAGTGTGTTCCGGAAGGCTCGCGTCGAAGAGGGTCGCTTCCTCCACCTCGACGATCGTCAGCACCCATTCGGTATCGAATGTCGGGTTCGGTGCGAGTCGCCCGGTGTCCTCGGGGTGTCCGAAGGAGGCCCCGCCCTACAGGCGGTGTTCACTCCCGGGCAGATGAAGGCGAGCTTCGTTCGGGAGTCGCAGAGGCAGTTTCCCTACGTCAGCGACGTGGAGAACGTCCTGCGAGAGTCGCTGCGAGTCGAACTCGGTTCGCGATATCGTCTCCGACGTCTACCGGATGACGTGGCGCTCAACGGGCCCTGGGGGAGCTACATGCTGCGTTTCCGTCTCGAAGGCCGAGCGATACTCGTCGAACGCGCCCTCCAACTGCAGCCGTTCATCCTCGCTCCGGAACGGGTCGGCGACTTCTACGACTTCTGCACGGCCGTCGACGAGGCGGATGAGAGCCAGATCCTGTTGGAGCTCGCGCGTTGACCCGGGAGCCGTGAGCAGACGTTTCCATCGAGACGAAAGACGCCCCCGGTGCGCGGTGCGCGCCGGGGGCGTTCTCGTGCGAATGTCGACGTCAGCGAGAGCCTACTGCCCCGCCGCCATCGCCAGGGCCACCGCGAGCTCGGCCTCATCGGGACAGAAGTCCAGAACGAGGTCGGACACGGCGAGCATGAGGAAGTCGAGGTCCGAGGTCTCCAGCGTCTCGTTCTCGGTCGCCACGGCAATCGTGTCGGCGTCGAACGGCAGGATCCCCATGTCCAGAGCGGCGCGCATTTCCGCTTGGCCTCTCGTCGAGTCCACGCGCTCCGGGAGCTCGACGGAGCCGAAGAAGACCGGGGTCGTGGCTAGGTCGACCCGGCCGGGGACGATCACCACGAGTCGGCCCGAGACGTACCCTTGATTCACCACCATGGCGGGCGTGTCGCCGACGTACAGGACCGGCACCCCGATCTGGCGCGGTCGAACGTACTCCGGGTCGACGTCGAAGACGAGAATCGTCCCCTCCGCGACCTGGGGCTGTTGCGCGTTCCACCAGAAGGTGAAGGGAGTCGCGAGAGTGAACGAGCGGCTGTAGAGGAGCCCTTGGACGGCGGCACCGTTGTCCGACGGGATCACCGGGATCGTGGACACCGTGCCGGGAGCCGGGGCCGGGGCGTTCTGCCCCCGAGCCTCGGTGACCCCGAGTCCCGACAGGACCAGGGTCAGGCCGACGATCAATCGAAGATTCGACATGGACGATTCCTTTCCTAGTCCTCGGTCAGTTGGAGGTCGTCGACACCGATACGCCCGAGGGTCGAGCTGAGTCCCGGTCCGAAGTCGAGACGTACAGTGGCGATGGTCGAGAGATCGATACCGGAGGCATCGTTCTCGAAATCCGCAACGCGCAAGCGAACGATGTTGAACTCGTTCGCCCAACCCGAACCGGTTCCGCATCGCGAACGCTGATACGGGCGAGTGATCGTCCCGAAGTCGGTGATGTTGATCGAGCTGCTGGTCCCGAACGTGTCGGTGAGCGTCACCGTGAAGTTCAGCGTGCCCGCGAGCGCGTTCGTGTTGGGGTGGCGGGTTCCCTGGCACGCCCGGAGGGTCAGGAAGGAGTCGTCCGCGAAGTTCGACTGCGCGGCGGGAACTTCCCACTGGTAGAACCGCGAAGACCCCGACGGCCAATCGAACACCACACCCCGGGAGTCATCGGGCGTCGAGGACGCCTGAGTCATCCCGTTCATCGGATCGGCGGTCGTCCAGGTGAACGTCGTGTTGTTGTCGTTGTAGATCCCTTCGTTGACGTTCGACACATCGAAAGCCACCGCACCGCCGGAGCTGCTGACTCCGGTCGAGGTCTGCGTCTGGTAGGAGTCGATGACGTCGGCCGTCTGCGACGGGTCTTTCCACTGGTTCGCGACGACGACATTGCCGGGAATGCCGATCGGGTGGAACGCATTGAAATTGCGGACGAGGAAGTCCTTGGTCGCGAGGTTGCCTCGGGACAGGTATTCCATGTGGGCCAGCAGATAGGACTTCGCCACCGTCTGGGCTGCGGGGCGTCCGATCAGGAGCGGGCCCGTTCCGTCGGCGAAACCACAACAGTTGAAGTCGTTGTGCGACGCACCCTGGACATAGGTCGCCGAGGTCGTTCCCGTCCCACGTTGATGGATACGGAAGAACTGGCAGATGTCGCAGTCGGCGCATCCGTTGACGTCGCCGTCCGCAGCCCCGGCGAGGAGGTTGTAGGCCACGTCGTGCGGGTCCGAAGCGGCGGTTCCGAGGAACACCGTCGGAGCGATGCTGCAGATGAACTTGATCTGATCCGGTGTGTAGCTCATCCCCGCGGGAGCGGTGCCCTCGACGAGACGGTCGTAGGCCCGAGCCACACCCTCACCGCCGCGCGAGTGGCCGACCCACGCGATCCAGTTCGTGTCCACCCGCCCGAGGAGGGCGCCCCCAGCGATCGTCGCCAGGTTGTCCAGGAGGTAATCGGTGTTCGTCAACGTTGTCGTCGACGAGGTCTCGATTCCGGGACCGGTGTTGTTCTGGTGCGACATGACGACGTACCCCCACGAGGCGAGGTGGATGCCGAGGTAGTCGTACCAGGTGTACATGTGCCCGTTGCCGTGACTGATCACGACGATCGGAACGTCACTGAGCGTCGCGATGTCCGTCGGGTAGTAGAGATCTTGGCCGAGGAACGTTCCCCCGCTGTAGATGGTCTCGGTCACCGCGTGGGGGCCCATCGCGGTCATGTCCCCGATGATGTAGAACCCCGCCTCGCCGTACGCCAGTCCGTCGATCATGTCGCCGGGATCGAGCGTTCCGTCCAGACCGAAGTCGAGAACGAGATCGTAGCCGACACCGACGACACCCGTGCCGCTGTCGAGGCCGCTCGTCCACACATCGGTGATGTTGGTTTGGATCGAGGAACCGTTGACCGTTCCGAGCTCGAAGCCGCCCGAAACGTCGACCAGGGTATTGTCCGCGGCCCACTGCGCAGGAGTCCGGTGCGCGACGACGTAGGCGCGGTACGGCAGGCCCGCCCGCTCGGCATGCCGGTTGGGCTCGATTCCGGCCTGAACGATGGAGTCATCGTTGATCGTGCGGACGAACTCGTAGTGCGGGTAGCCGGACAGATCGCGACCCGCGATCCCGGTGTCTTTCGACACGTGGATCGTGACGGCGTCGGGCGCGCTGCCCCCCACTCCCACATGGACCGCGACGAGTGAGGCCTCACCGATCCCCGTGGCGTTGATCAAGAGCTCCGTAGGGAGGCTCGCGGCGGGGACGGAGGCGGGATTGCCCAGCAGGTTCCCCGAGGAGTCGTAGAGCTGGATCGGTCCCGTCTGGGTGATCTCGACCGTGCCGGCGGTGGCGCCGAGCTGTACGAGCACCGGACGCATCCCGAATCGGAGCTCCGCGAAGTTCGAGGGCGTCACCGACGCGATGTTCGGCGACATCCGGACGCCCGGAGTGTCCTCGAGCGCGTCGTCGCTGAACGCGACGACCAAGTTGGGTGGCAGATTGGCCTCATCGCAGAATGCGAGAGGACCGTCGCAACCCAGGCTGTCGAACGACAGGTCGACGCCGCAGGTCGGGTAGGGAGCGGGCGGCGCCGCGCCTCCGGCCAGGGCGTGCGTCAACTGGTAGACCGCGTCGACCAGAGAGATCACTCCGTCATCGTTGACATCGGCGGCGTCCTCGCAGAGGGGAGCGGCGCTGCCGGCGACGAAGAGATAGCTCAGGATTCCGACCCCGTCCGCGACGTCGTTCACTCCGTCGCCATTGAAGTCACCTCGGATGAACTGCCACGCTCCAACTCCCGCGGAGAGCGATCCACTCGCGCACATCAATGCGACGAGGGCCACCCCCAACGAGCGAACGTAGCTTCCACGTCTCCTCGTGCGAGGCTTCATGCTGCGTTCCTCCCTTGTCCGTTCGAGGACTGGATACTGCGGCTCACGACGGGCGACACGAGTCGACCGTTGATCATCGGGAACCGTGAGTTTCGAGTGCTCGCCCGGGACTGAGTTCGGTTGCCCTCTTCGAGGGCTGGTTTTTCAATCGTCGTCACGACTTCGTGAGGACGCCGACGCGGCCGAGCGACGCTCGGCCTCGCCGTCGAGGGAGTTCGGCGCGCCCCGACCCCCGTAAGACAGCCATGTGCAGCGCCATGCGTTCTCACCGCACGATCGGCCATCGGCCTCGATCATACTCCTCGAGACCGTTCGGGGGCAGCCTGCACCACAAACCGTTTCATTGCGATGTTGCAACTCCATGCCCGCTCGCAAGTGAAGGTTCGAAAGCGAAGCGGGCCACCTCGGGGAGGCGGCCCGCTTCACTCTTGGAGAGAGAACTCGACGTCAGAAAACAGTCGCCGGCTCCCAGCTCTTCTTGCCCTTTTCGTCGTCACCGTTGGGGTTGTCGGGGGTCCGCTTGGGATCGACGCGCAGCACCGTGAACGTTCCCCCGGTCTTCTCCGCGAGTTCCTTGAGGAACCGGTTCGCCGCTTCGAGATCCGGGATCGGTTGTTTGCCCTTCACGTAGGGGTACAGCACCTCGCTGTAGCCGAACGTGTGGATCTTGATCTTCCGGAACTTGTTCAGGGAGAAGACCATGTCGAGGATCGGCTGAGTGGGGTCGTTGTCCGGCGGATTGGTCTGCGGGACTCCGTCCGACAGGAAATAGATCGTGTTGATCTTCGGGTCCAGCTCGAACGCCGTCCTCAGCGCGTCCGCGGTGTTCGTGGCGCCGCCGTCGCGGAACCGGAGTGCTTCGACCCACTTCAGAGCCTTCTTCCGAATGGAGCCCGCGGGGCGCGCCCCCTTCTTGTTGAAGACATAGGTGGTGTTGTCGAAGTTCATCATGTTGACGAGCGCATCCTTTTCGAGGCGCTCGACCACCTTGTAGAGCTCCCGCTTGGCCATCTCCATGCGGCTCCAGAACTTCGCCAACCGCTCGTTCTCCGGCGTCATGCGTTCCTTCGGCTTCTGCACGACCTGGCCCTTGTCACCCCCAGTGACACCGGTCAGTCCGGGAATGTCGCCCTTCTCGACGAGATTCATCGATCCGGAAGTGTCGATGACGAACAGCACGTTCTTGGAGTTGACCGGAACACCGAAGAAGTCCGGTTCTTCCCCTCGGCGCTTCTTCCGCACCCCGGTAGTCCCGTCGGACTCCTTCTTCGCCTCCTTCGGATCGAAGGTCGCCTTCTTCGGCTCCCACCAGTTCCGCCAGTCCTCGATGAGGTCGTAGTCTTCACCGGTGAGTTCGTACAGGGCATCACGAACCTCGTGGTAGAGGATGTCGTGACGCTGGGTCGAGAGCTCCTCGAGCAGATCGATCAGCGGTGTGATGGCATCGCGGTGCTGGGACTTCACCAGCGTGGCGACCGCCTCTCGCTGGACGAAGTCGTTCTTCTCCTTGAGGTATCCGATCACCAACGCCCGGGACTCGTCGGAGTTGATCCGCCCGAGCACGTTGACCACGTACACCTGCTCCTGGAAACCGCGCTTGGGCTTGTCGCCGTGCTCCTTGAGGAACGCGAGTGCGCCTTCCTGTCGGATGAGCTCGGGAACCAACGCCTCGTAGAAGTCCTCGCTCGGCGAGACCAGTCCGAGATCGAAGAGGGCCTCCAGGGCGTCGGCATCGCCGCTCGACCCGATCTCCCGCACGAGCGAGATCGCCTCTTCCGTCTCTCCCGCTTGGATCAGGAGCAGGGCCTTCTTCTTGAGCTTCTTGACACTGTCCGCGGCCTCGACCGTCGACGGCGCACCGACCAACAGCGCGAGCACGACGGCCATGAGGCCGAATCCGATTCTTGAACCTAGACTTCGGCTCGTGGTCATGGAGTTCCTTTCGTCGCCGCGAAGTGCGAGAGACCCTGCTTTCCGTACCGGCGCGGGAGCGACGGGACAGGGGCACTTCGCGCAGATGAGGCGCAGTGGCCTCCGTTGTTCCTGATTATCGGGCACCCGGAGTATCGTGAACAGGCCGGAATGCCTACGACCAGCAGCCAGAGATGTTGGGTGACGTCGTCGACGTCGGCCCGGCACGGAGCGAGACGCACCGGATTCGACCGAGCCTCGGGTGCCCTCTCGACCCGCGGATCGGCCTGCACGATGGCCGACGCCGGAGGGACCGGCAACCCCAGAGAGCCCCTGCGGTCCTGCCTGCGACACTCGAGATCCGTGGTCGATCCGCCCGCGGAGTCCGTGTTAGAGTCCGCCGGGACCTCAGTCAGCTCGAGGGTCTGCCGGCTGCTTCGGACAGATCGAACGACTCCGAGCGATCACCCACGGGAGGACCGATAACATGACAGGTGCCTGAGGCGACGTCCCCGAAGGTGGCGAGCGGGATTCCGGGAGCCGATTCCGCTCCGCGCAAGTGGTCCAGGACACGGAGGGACGTCAGTACCACATCGGTCTCGGACCGGGTGAAGTGGCCCGCAACATCCTGCTCGTGGGTGACCCCGATCGGGCGCGCCGGTGCGCGTCGTGGCTGGATTCGGTCGAGGGTTCGTGGAGCCACCGCGAGTACGTCACCTCGACGGGGACCTGGAACGGAACCCGCGTCACCGTGATGGCGACGGGGATCGGCTGTGACAACACCGAGATCGCGTTGGTCGAGTTGGCTGCGTTGGTCCCCGTGGGTCCCGTCCACGTCATCCGTGCGGGCACCTGCGGCGCCCTACAGCCGGGGATCCAGCTCGGGGATCTGATCGTGACCTGGGGCGCGGTTCGACTGGAGTCGACCTCGCTCTACTTCGTTCCCGAGGGCTATCCCGCCTGCTCCGACCCCGAGGTCATCGCCGAGCTCCGCGCAGCGGCGGCGCGTGTCGGCTGTCCGCATCACTTCGGGATGACCGCCACCGCGCCCGGCTTCTACGGTGCACAGGGCCGGACGACGCCGCAGTTCCGACCTCGATACCCCGACCTGATCGAGGAACTCGCGCGGGTGGGAGTCGTGAACCTCGAGATGGAGACGTCGACCCTCTTGACGCTCAGCGCACTCGCGGGCTTCCGGGCGGGGGCCGTCTGCACGGCATTCGCGAGACGCGGAGCCGAGAACGACTTCGTCCGCCCAGAGCAGAAGATCGAGTTCGAGAACCGCGCGCTGCACTGCGCTCTCGACGCGCTGCGCCACCTCGACGCACGGACGTCAGAGGGTTGACGTCGCTCGAACGACGTGGCCCAGAAGTCGGGAGAGCTGCGACGCGGCCTCGCGACCCGCGTCGATGACCTCCTGGTGGTTCAAGGGACGACCCGTGACTCCCGCCGCAGCGTTGGTGATCAGGGACAAGCCGAAGATCCTCATTCCGCTCTGTCGCGCCACGATGACCTCGGGCACGGTCGACATGCCCACCGCGTCCGCCCCTGCGGACCGGAGGAATCGGACCTCCGCGGGAGTCTCGTACTGCGGTCCCAAGCAGGCCGCATAGACGCCCGACGCCAGATCGATCCCCGCCTTCGCGGCCGCTGTCTCGACGGCGCTCCCCCACGCCGCATCGTAGACATCGGTCATGTCGACGAAGCGGTCTCCCCAGTCCCGGTGGTGGGCGCCGACGAGCGGGGAGTCACCCAGGAAGTTCAGGTGATCGGTGATGCGCATCAGCGTGCCGGGGACGAAATCGGCACGGACTCCGCCCGCGGCGTTCGTGACCACGAGGTGGCGACAGCCGATCGCCGCCAACACCCGGACTCCGAAGGTTGCCCGAGCCATCGGGATGCCTTCGTATCGATGGACTCGGCCCGACGCGATGAGGACCTCGACGCCTTCGAGTGTTCCGGCGACCCAGGAGGTCGAGTGGCCCGCGACGGAGGGACGCGGAAGGTGTGGGATGGCGTCCGTGTCGATGACCTTCGGAGACTCGATCCCGAGCGCTTCCCAGTGGAGGCCGGAGCCGAGGACCAGCGCCACCGACGGGCGGCGCGAGTCGAGAATCGGGAGCAGGGTTCGGCGCGCGTCGTCGACTTGAGTCGGGGTGACAGCTTCGTCGGTCAAGGCTTCGGCCTCTCTCGGTACGGCGAGGTCCAGAGAATGGGTCAGAGGAAGACCGCAACCACGGCGGCGGTCATCAACGTGGCGATGGTGCCCCCGACCATGGAGAGGAGCCCGAGCTTGGCGAGTTTGGGACGGATCCCCTCTTCGAGTCCGCTGATCCCACCGATCTGGATCGCAATGCTGGAGAAGTTCGCGAATCCGCAGAGAGCGTAGGTCGCGAGGGTCACCGCTCGAGGTGAGATGTCCGCCTTCATTCCGGCCAGGTCGATGTACGCGAGGAACTCGTTCAGGATCA
>JAGQRC010000716.1 GCA_020425835.1 Planctomycetota bacterium
GCCGTTCGAGCCGGAATCAGTGAGGTCGTGCTGCCGCGCGAGAACGCGGCGGACCTCGACGAGCTTCCCGACGCGGTTCGCGAGCGGATCCGCGTGCACCTCGTCGATCGACTCGACGAGGTGCTCGAGATCGCGCTGAGCGGGGGCGTGTTCCGCAACCTGGTCTGGACCGGCTGACCGTCGAATTCGGCTGGGGACTCGGCACACTCGAGCGGCACACTCGAGCGATACGTTCGAAGCCACGGGTGCCGCTCGAGCCAACCGGCGCGCTCGAGCCAAACGACACCGCGGAGGCAGCGACGGCTACTCCGTGCCGAGCTTCTCGAGCTTCGCCTTCATCGGTTCGACATGAGTCTTGTAGGTCGGGTGCTCGCCGTAGGTCGCTCGATACTCCTCGAACGCACGCTCGGCCAGCCCGCGGTTCCTCGCCTCGATGGCTCCATCGAAGGCGAGGATCCAGAACGAGCGATGGAGGTCGCTCGAGCGATCGTCGATCGTGTGACCCCTCTGGTAGATCGCGTAGGTCTTGGCGATCGCCTCCTGGCGGGCTTCGAGCTTCGCCGAGCGATCCTTCCCCGCGTTGCGCGCCTTGGCCGTGTAGGCCCCGTAGATCAGTGCGTACGGTCCCCGAAGTCGAATCGGCTCGAACTCGGCGACGAGCTCCGGGTCGATCCCCTTCACCTTCGCGGCCCGCTCCATCGCGTCGAAGTCGGCCTTCGACGGTTTGCGCAGACCTTCGATCAGGGCGAGTCGCGCGCGGTCGAGCTCGGTCGCTTCGGCGGAAGCGGCCGCGCGGCGCGCGGCGAAGAGCGGCTCCACCCGTGCGAGACCGTCGCGGAGTGCGCGCTCGTTCGACGCTCGGAAGCCCACGGCCTTACCGTGGAGCACTTCGCCGTCGGAGTCGAGGATCAACATCGTCGGGAAGCCGCGAAGCCCGTAGTGACCGAACACCTCTTGGTCCGGCTTGTCCGGGACCCGCGCCGTGATGTTGAGATAGGGGATGAAGTCCTGCTTCGCGGACTGGATCCACCAGGGCTGGACGAGGGGACCCCCCTCGAGTGCGTTGCAGGGCGGTCACGGTGCGTAGCTGCGGGTGAAGTAGGCGATGATCGGCCGGTTCTTCGATGCGCACGCCTTCTTCGCGCCGGCGAGATCGAGCTCCCACTCGACCACCTTCGCGAACTGCTTCTCGAGCTTCTCGGCGTACTTCGCACGGAGCGCGTCGGACTCGTCCTGAGCCGACGCTGCTGACGGGAGCGAGCCGCTCAGTACGCCCGCGAGCGCGAGCCCTCCGAGCAGGGATCGTAGGGTCATGGTCAACCATCGCCTTTCGGGTGGAGCGACAGGGTACCACTCTTCGCGGGCCGTGCCGACCCTCGGAGCTCTGACCGGGGCTGGCTTCGACGTCTCCTACCTCCACCGCGCCCATCGACGCAGCTGACGGAGGGTCGACGACAGGTCCTTCGGCAAGGGGGCCTCGATCGCCATCACCTGTCCCGACATCGGATGCGCGAGCTCCAGCCTGGCGGCGTGCAGACCGAGCCGAGCGAGGAGCGGATGCTCGGGGCGACCGCGCCCGGCGCGATAGTGACGCTTGAAGCTCGAGAGGAGGAGCGGGTCCGCACTCCCGTAGCGCGCATCGACGACGCAAGGGTGACCGATGCTCTGCAGGGAGATCCGGATCTGGTGCGTGCGGCCTTGGTGAGGATGCAGACGAACCCAGGCGTGCTCTCGGAACACCTCGAGCACTTCGTAGTCGGTGCGACACGGCTTCCCGCGCCGAACGGTCCGCACTCCTCCGGGACGCCGCGGATCGACCTCGACCTCGATCTCGATGCGGCCCGCAGCGGGGGACGGGACGCCGGTGACCAGCGCCTCGTAGGTCTTGTTGACGGTCCGCAGTCGGAACTGCTCGCGCAGGGCGACCTGCGCGTCGCGGTGGCGCGCGAACAGGAGCACCCCGGTCGTGTCGCGGTCGAGGCGATGGACGACGTGGGGTCGAGGGGCATCCGGATCGACCCGACGCCACCGTCGCCACACCTCGTCGATCACCGTCGTCGCCTGGGGACGCCACCGCTCGCTCACCGTCGACAACCCGGCCGGTTTGTCGATCGCCTCGAAATCGGGATCCGAGTGGATCGGGTCCACCGTCCATCGCTTCGGCCGCTCGTGCGAAGCACCGATCTCCGACGCTTCATCCGACTCGAACTCATCGTCATCGACCGGATCCACCGGAGCGCGCGCGATCGTCGGGTCGTCCTCGAGCTCGAGGTCGTCGTCATCGGGGTCGAGGTCGTCATCCGTCCGAACGTGCACGGATCTCCTCCTTCGATCCCGAGGACGAGCTGCCGAAGAGACGGGCGCGATGGTCGAGCAGCACCAGGTAGACGAACAGCGCCAGACCGATGCCGACGATCCACCAGAGCGCGGTGGACAGCTCGCGGAGCGAACGCACCGGGGCATCGAGCCGTCCGCGCTCGAGCGTCGGGGCCGGCCGGCGGAATCGCTCGGGGATCTCCGAGATCTCCCGGTCGGCGTCGCGAACGGGAGGGGGCGGCGGAGGCGGAACGTCGGGGGCCTCGAAGACGGCGATCAAGTGGCCGAGGCGGACGACGTCACCGTCGTACAGCGGGAGCGGCTCGGTCGCGCGGACATCGTTGACGAACGTCCCGTTGCTGCTCCCGGCGTCGACGATGAACCAGCCCTCGTCGTTGCGCTCGATGATCGCGTGTCGCTTCG
>JAGQRC010000717.1 GCA_020425835.1 Planctomycetota bacterium
GAGTTGGCGCGCTCGACTCGGGTTCAGCGGGCGATCGGCGATCGCCCACAAGTCCGCCGAAGAAATCGAATCGAACCCCGCTTCCTCGATCGTCCGCCACACCCAGGCCTCGAGGTCGAGCAACGCGGGATCGAGTCGGGTCGGAAGATCGGCCGACGCCGCCGCCGCGTCGCGTTGATGATCGAACTCGAGATCGAACGCGTCGATCAGGTAGGCGAACGTCCCCTCGGGATCCAACGCGAAACGCTGCAGCGCCAGCCGATGCCGGATCCGCGTGTACCGTTCCGTCCGACCGTGACGCTCCGGCCAATCCCCGACGATCGCCTCGACCCGATCGAACTCCCCCGCTTGGAGCGCCAGCAGCGATCGATAGTAGTCGTGCTCCTCGGTCCCGGGGATCAGCTTCTCGAGAGCCTTCGCGCGATCATCCGCGAGCGCGAACTCCTCCTCGAACCCGATCGTCTGCCCGGACGCGATCGGAGGAGCAACCCGAACGAAGAGCGTGACGACGACCCAGAGCCAATACGAACGACGACACATCGGGACCTCCATCCGCGGAGTGAGAACTCGGCCGTTCATCGTGTCCGGCCGACCATGCGGCGCAACACCCTCCTGAGCTTTCGGGGAGATCGTGTCGGGTTCGTCACAGCCGCGGTCCTCACCTCCGTGACAGACACGTTCCAACGCCATTCCCACACGTAACTTCCACAATCGATCCCAGCCGAAGGGTTGCGTCGCCCCCCTCCGACCGTATTCTCGCTCTCCCTGCCTGGCGAAGAGGCACTCCCCACGCTGGAGGCCTCCCGTTGTCTGCGTCCAAACTCATTCGCGAGAGCCGCAACCGCGCTCGTCGCCGCCGCCTTCGTTACCAACCGTCGTTCTCGTTGTTGGCCCACCGGATCCCCTCGGTCGAGTGCACTCGTTCGAAGCCTGCCGGCTGCGGCCCGGTCGTACCCGCGGTCTGCTGCGAGGAAACTGCCGAGTACCTCGCGCTCGTCCAGTCGGAGCCTCACGAACCCGACAATTCGTCCCGCTCCGACAACGGTCCCAAACCCCGCTGTCGCCACCGCGAGATCATTCCCGGCGAAACGTACCTTCTCACCAAGAAGTGCCTCTGCGATCTGTTCCTGATCCGCCCCTCCAAGGAGATCAACGCGGCCCTTCGCTACCTCCTTGCGCTCAAGGCGAAGCGCTACCGCTTGAAGGTCCACCACTTCTGCATGATGTCGAACCACTTCCATCTGCTCGTGACCGACCCCGAGGGCCGGATTCCCGACTTCATGCGCGAGTTCCTCCACGAGTCCTCGAAGGCGATCCAAGCCGTCCTGGGCGAGAGGCTTCGCATCTGGGATCCGGAGCGGTACGGGCACGTTCGCCTGCTCGATCTCGATGCGAAGATCCGCCTCGGCGTCTACACCGAGCTGAATCCGCTGATCGCTTCGCAGACTCTGCCCGAGGAATGGCCCGGTCTCACCTCAGCTCGATACGGTCGGGATACGGTGATCCGCGCCGAGCGACCGAACTTCTACTTCTCGAAGCGAAGACCGGAAGTCGTCGAGCTCGAGCTCGTCCCCTTCGATCCGAGCGCCGAAGACGGTCTCGACGCGGCGGAGATCGAAGCGCTCTACCGGGAGACCTACGACGCAACGGAGGCAGAACTCCTCGACACGTTCGCGAAACGCAATGTCGAGCTCGCCGGCGTGGACGACGTTCTCGCGCAACCACGCACGAGGCGAGGCAGCCACACGCTCTCCGAACTCAACCCTCGCTATGCCACGCGCAATCCGGAACTCATGAACCAAGCCGTCGAGGGGACGCGTCAGTTCGAGTCGGACTTCGAGGCGGCAAGGAAGCGATGGCTCGCCGGCCATCGCAGAGCTGTCTTCCCACACGCGACCTACGGTTATCGGGTGACCCTGGGTGTCCGTGTCGCGGCGAGGGGAACGGCGGCATAGCGCTTCGAAACTGCCTAACAACGAAAAGGGCCTCCGAACCTCGGTCGAGGCGGAGAAGCGGAACCGGTGTGCCTATCGTCCGAGGGGTCGCGACGGTAACGGAAGTGCGGCTGCGTGGAGTCGCCTCTCCGCTCCCCCAAGGCCACGAGCGCAACAGCCCGCAACGCCAACCGCCTTCGCATAGCAAACTTGGAACGTGACTGTCAGGGGAGAGGACGGAGCAGTTCGCGGACCCTCTCGGGGGGCCTCCCGACGACACACCGACCGTCGACGCAGACGATCGGGCGCTCGATCAAGATGGGGTTCTCCGACAGGATCCGGAGCCACTCGGAGCGCGGTCGATCGTCATCGACCGAGAGCTCCAGCTCCGCGAACCGCTGCTCCTTCGACCGGAGGACCGACGTCGGTTCGACGCCGAGGGCGCGGCACAGCTCGTCGAGCTGCTCGATCGTGGGAGGGTTCTCGAGATAACGTACGACCCGCACGTTCGCGGCCTGCGCCTCGAAACCCGAGAGTGCCTCGAGGATCGAGAGCGCCGCGCGGCTCTTGCTTCAGCGGGGGTTGTGGTAGATCGTGACGTCTTGGGACATGATCGGGACTTCCTGCCAGCGGCGATCGAACGAAACGAGCACTCGTCGAAGGCGGACATCATACCTTCCCGACGCAGCCCCTTGGAGGGAACTCGATGAGTCGACTCTCGTTCTTGCTGTTGCTGCTCGCGATCGCCTGTGAGTCGCCCCGGTCGGAACCGACCGACGATCGAGTTGCGCAGCCTGAGGTGCC
>JAGQRC010000718.1 GCA_020425835.1 Planctomycetota bacterium
GCTACGATTTCTACCGCGCCGAGGCGGCGGCCGTCGGCCTCCTTCGACGAGCCGAACGGCTGCGCGGCGTCCACCTCTACGTGCTGGTCACGAGCGATCTGGCGCAGGGCGACCCCGTCGATGTGACTCGTGCTGCGGTGCGTGGCGGAGCGCAACTCGTCCAACTACGCGAGAAGACGATGCCGAAACGACCGCTCCTCGACTTGGCGCGGGCGATCCGCGAGGTCACGCTGGAGGAGGGAGCGCTGTTCGTCATCAACGACCATGTCGACATCGCGGCGCTCTGCTCGGCCGACGGGGTCCACCAGGGTCAAGACGATCTGCCACCGGCGGAGGTTCGCAAGGTGCTCGGTCCGGAGGCGCTGGTCGGTGTCTCGACCCATGCTCCGGATCAGGCTCGTCGCGCGGAGCGCGACGGAGCCGACTACATCGGTGTCGGTCCGATCTTCGAGACAGAGACCAAGCGGCATCGCGCTGCGGTGGGCCTCGAGTTCATCCGAGCCGCGCACGAAGCGGCATCGATCCCTGGATTCGCCATCGGCAGCGTGAACCGCCAGACCCTCGACTCGGTCATCGCGGCCGGCGCGACGCGCGTCGCGGTCTGCACCGGCATCATCGCGCAACCCGACGTCGAAGCTGCCGCCCGCTGGTTCCGGGCGCGACTCGATCGCGTGAATTCGTCCGAAGCACGGGGAGACGTCCCGTGAGCCGACGGCGCGCGAGCGTGAGCCGAGTCCGCGCGCTCGGCCTTCTCGTCGCCGTCACCGCGATCGCCGGCGTGTGGGGTTGGCGATTCTTCGGCGTCGGCGACGATGATGCCGAGTCGCCCCACCGACTGCGCGTCCTCGTCGACGACCTCCAGAGCGATGACTCGATCCGTCGCTCGACGGCGCTCGGCGATGCGTGGCAGTTGCTGATCGACCCCATTCACTCGACGCTCGGGATCCGAGTTTCGAGGATCGAGAAGGTCGTTCCTTCCGAGTGGTTCCGGCGTCACGGCGCCACCGAGATGGTCGAAGCTCTCCTGGGCTCGTTCCAATCCGGCCGCGATGAGCACGACTCCTTCGAGCTCCTGTGCGCGCTTCATGAACTCTATCCCCGAGCGACCCGCGCACTCGCGCTCCCCCTGGACCCGCTTCGCGCCGACCCGATCGCCTTCGCTCGAGAGATCGCAGGGGCGACGCCGATCGGTGGCCTCGCGCTCTACGCGTTGGAGCATGCCGAGCAGCGCATCGGCCCCCTGGTCACCATGGCCCTGCTCTCGGCCTATGGTCGTCCGGTTCCGCCGTCCCTCCGCGACCGGTTGGTCCGATTGCTTCGAAGGGTGCCCGACCGCTCGCTGCGCAAGCTCGCGATCCCGCATCGCGGCACGACCGGATGGGTCTCTCCCGAGTGGGCGTCCTTGGCCCGCGATCGTGGGCTCGACTATCGCGACATGGATGAGTGGTGTGAGCGCGGAGATCAGGAAGAGCGCCGAACGAACCTGATCGCGACCCAACTCGCCTCGACCCGACCCGACGATGTTCGACGCGCGCTCGACCGATTCCGCTGGGATCCCGTCCCGTCGCTCGACGACACGGTCCTCGGCCTCACCTCGGCCGATGACATCGAGATTCGCAACGCCGCGGTCCGCGCTCTGAGTGGGATGCCGACAGCGAACGGCGCCGGCCGGCTCGCCGATCTCCTCGACGATCCCGAGGTCCGCAGCGCGGCGATCGAAGCGCTCCGCTCCTGGACGATCCCCGCGCCGGGAACGGTGGGTCCGGGGATCGACCCGGACCTCGGACCGCTCGTCGAACTCCCCTCGTCGCACATCGGAGCGACGGAGACGTGGAGGACCTTCGCGCGCGACGTGGCGTCCCTTCCCCCGGGCTCGCCCCTCGGACTCCAGCCGAGTGTCGATGCGGCGCGACGGGAAATCGCGACTCTCCTGATCGGCCTTCGATTCCGACGCGGCGAGTTGACCGAGCACGCCATCGAAGCCGCGCTCCCCGAGCTGGCGAGCGACGGTCTCGATCGAAGGGCCCGTCCTCGATGGCGCGCGGCGACATGGGCCGCAATCACTCCGTTCCAACGCCCTCCCGCCTCCCTATTGGTCTCGGCCATCGTCGAGGAGGAGGAGCCGATCGTGCGCGGCGCGCTGCTGGATGCGTTGGTCCTCGAGGGGCCCGACGGTGTCGAGGCGACCCTCGGCGAGCTCGTTCGGACGATCGCGGCGACCCAACGGTTCGACGGCGTCGCCGTCGTCCGCGCGTACGCGCTCGCATTTCCGACGACCCGCCTCCTCGAGTGGGTCCTCGCCGATGCTCGGCACCCGGAGGCCGAACGGCGAGCCGCGGCGGCCTATCTCGTCGGCGGTCTCACCGTCCCCGAATCGGCCGAGCGTCGCGAAGAGCTCCTGATCGTCGTCGAGCTTCTCGAGGACGAGAGCGAGTTGGTTCGGTACTGGGCGCACGAGAGCCTTCGAGCGCTGTTCCACGAGGACTACGGGTTCGACCCTCGTCGGCGCCCGGAGCCCAATCGCAACGCCATCCGCGATTGGCGCGCCCGTGTGAGCGCTGCCCACTGAGGCCTTCTGCCGAGTGCGTCCCGCTCTCGATCTCTCCCCCGAAGGTAGCGTTCGATGGGCGAGCAGCCCGTCGCCCCGCACACCCGACGGCGCTAGCCCGAACTATTCACGAACCGCGTAGCGAGAGGTCGCAAGGCGTGTGCTGGCAAGGAAGAGCGACGACTCGA
>JAGQRC010000719.1 GCA_020425835.1 Planctomycetota bacterium
GTTTCGATGGATCGATCTTCAGGATGCCCAACGCCATCGGCGATGCGGAGAGCCCCTCGAGGATGCGAACCAGATCGTCGATCTCCTCTTCGCCGCTTCGCGCGCGGAGCAGTTCGTGGAGCTCGATCGCTGTGGTCCGGTAGGCATCGACGAGCCGGGAGACTCGAGGGTGCGCGAGGAGTCGACCGAGCGAGGTGTCCTTCCAAGCGTCCTTCTCGATGTCCCAGCCCTGCCACGAGAGTAGGCAGAGAGTGTCGTCGGGGAACAGCTCCGTCGGGTCACCGGCGGACGCGGGCGGGACGCAACCGAGCAGGACGATGGACAGGACGATGTTCCGTAGGCGCATGAGTCCTCCAGGTGCGGGGACCGCCTATCCTCGGACAGGTCGCGGAAGTTGTAAAGCGACGCCGCGGTGACAAACGTGCCTCGATGAAGTTGGGCGCGTTGCCCCCCCCACCCCCTTCTGCTACCTTCCCGGGCTCGCCTCAGCTCGACCGGCCGATCGACGCGCGATCCCGGAAGCTGGCGACCATCGCCCGAACATCGCGTGATCCCGAGAAGGAGACGCTCCCGTGGCCGAGAAACTGACCCCCCAATCCGAGGACTACCCGAAGTGGTACACCGAAGTCGTACAGCGGGCGGACCTCGCGGACTACGCGCCGGTCAAGGGCAGCATGATCATCAAGCCGTACGGTTTCGGCTTGTGGGAGGCGATCCAG
Source organism: Planctomycetota bacterium (assembly GCA_020425835.1). The sequence continues at coordinate 720 of JAGQRC010000719.1, forward strand.
CGTCAGCTCGATGCGATGTTCAAGGCGACCGGACACGTCAATGCCTACTTCCCGCTGCTGATCCCCGAGAGCTTCATGCGCAAGGAGGCGGAGCACGTCGAGGGCTTCTCTCCGGAGCTCGCGGTCGTCACGCACGCCGGTGGCAAGGAGCTCGAGGAACCCTACGTGATCCGGCCGACATCGGAGACCATCATCTGGGACACGTATCGTCGCTGGATCCAGAGCCACCGCGACCTGCCGATCCTGATCAACCAGTGGGCAAACGTCATGAGGTGGGAGCTGCGGACGCGACTGTTCCTGCGGACGACCGAGTTCCTCTGGCAGGAGGGACACACGGCGCACGCGACGGAGGAGGAGGCAGTCGAGGAGACGCTCCGCATGCTGGACGTCTATCGGGAGTTCGCCGAGGAGTACATGGCGATCCCCGTCCGGACCGGCGTGAAGACCGATCGCGAGCGATTCGCGGGTGCGGTGTCGACCTATTGCATCGAGGCGATGATGGGCGACAAGAAGGCGTTGCAGGCGGGCACCAGCCACTACCTCGGCCAGAACTTCGCGAAGGCGTTCGACGTTCGGTTCCAGGACCAGGACGGCGAGCTCAAGTACGTCTATGCGACGAGCTGGGGTGTCTCGACCCGATTGATCGGTGCGGTGGTGATGGCCCACGGCGATGACGCGGGGTTGATCCTTCCTCCGCGCCTCGCGCCGATCCAGGTCGTCGCGGTCCCGATCTTCCGCAAGGACGATGAGCGCACGAGCGTGATGGAGGCGACGAACAAACTCGTCGCCGAGCTTCGGGCGGCGGGAATCCGGACACACATCGACGATCGCGACCAACGTCCGGGTTGGAAGTTCGCCGAGTGGGAGCTCAAGGGCGTTCCGATCCGGTTGGAGATGGGTCCCAAGGATCTCGCCGCCGGTGAGGTGCGTCTCGGCTTCCGCCACAGCGGTGAGAAGAAACAAGAGAAGCAGGCCGGGCTCGCGGAGCGACTGCCGAAGGTGCTCGAGGAGGCGCAGCGCGGGCTCTACGACAGGGCGCTCGCGTTCCGAGATGCGAACACGTTCCGGGTCGACGGATGGGACGAGTTCAAGGAGCGCCTCGAGGAGGGCGGCTTCCTCTACGCCCACTGGGACGGGACCGGTGAGACGGAGGAGAAGATCAAGCAGGAGACCAAGGCGACGATCCGCTGCATCCCGCTCGACGATGATCTCGAGGATGGGAAGTGCGTCTTCAGCGGTCAGCCGAGTCGCCGCCGCGTGATCTTCGCCAAGGCGTACTGATCGGATCGAGTTGCGGAATGGTTTCAGGATGACGGTGCGCGTCCCCGGACCGCGTCGTCACAGTCGGAGAGGTCGCGGATGCCCGCCGTCGACGATCCTCGGAGAAGGGCCCTGATCGCGCTCCTGTGCGCTCTCCTCTGGTCTCTCTGCGCCGGTGGAGCGTTCGCGGGCGAGCCGCCGGAGAGCCGCGACGAATCGACGGCCGCCGCTCCGCCGGCGATCGAGTATCGGCTGCGATTCCCCGACCCGCACACCCACTACGTCGAGGTCGAGGCGATCGTTCCGGCGCAGGGTCGGACCGTCGACCTGCGGCTTGCGACCTGGACCCCAGGCTCCTATCTCATTCGCGAGTACGCGCGGCACATCGAGGAGGTCACCGCCACCGATGACGGTGGCGCTCCGCTGCAGGTCGAGAAGACGGCGAAGAACCGTTGGCGCGTCTCGGGCTGCCGATCCGATCGGATCCGCGTCGGCTACCGCGTGTACGGTCGAGAGATGTCCGTCCGCACCAATTGGGTCGAGCGGGACTTCGCGATCATCAACGGGGCGCCGACCTTCCTGACGCTGGTCGACGCGACGCCTCGCGAGCATCGCGTCGCGATCGATCTTCCGGGCGAGTGGCGAGACACGGTCACCAGCCTGCGGCCGATCGCGGGAGTGTCCCATCGCTACCTCGCCGAGAGCTATGACGAGCTGGTCGACTCGCCGATCCTCTGCGGCAATCCGGCC
>JAGQRC010000720.1 GCA_020425835.1 Planctomycetota bacterium
CGATCCTTGGACTCGAAGTCCAATGCAGGGTTGTCGACGACATTGATGAAGAACTGGCTCGTGGCCGAGTGGGGGTCGCCGGTCCTCGCCATGGCCAACGTCCCCGCCGTGTTCTGCAGCCCGTTGTCCGCCTCGTTCTCGATCGGGTCGCGCGTGGGCGTCTTGCGCTCGTAGTCGGGCGTCATGCCGCCGCCCTGGGCCATGAACGTGGAGATGACCCGGTGGAAAATCGTGCCTTCGTAGAACGATGTGTCGACGTAGTGGAGGAAGTTCTCCACCGTCCTCGGCGCCTTCTTCGCGTCGAGGGCGATGAACAGGGCGCCGAGCGAGGTGTCCATGCGGACGTGAACGGTCGAGTCGGAGTCGGACATGATCGAGATCGGTCTTTCCAGCGGAGGGGCATCGAGCCGAGGATGCGTGGGCCCGAAGGAGTGACGTCGAGGCCGCCCTTGCAGCGTCGGTGCGCATTGTAGAGATTGAGCGCGGGAGCGACACCAGGAGGAACCGTGCTCAAGAGATTCGATGGACGACGAGGGCGCGTCGAGCGGAGGATCCATCGCTCGACGGTGTTGAAGGGCAATCCGTGGGGCGATCCGATCGAGCGTGAAGTGCCGGTCTACCTGCCCGCGGCCTATGACGACGAGCCGTCGCGACGGTTCCCGGTGCTCTTCGCGCTCGCCGGCTACACCGGCTCCGGGCTCGGCATGCTCGGCTGGAAGAACTTCTCGGAGAACCTTCCCGAGCGACTCGACCGATTGATCGACACCGGAGCCCTGTCCCCGGTCATCGTGGTCTTCCCCGATGGGTTCACCGCCCTCGGCGGGAACCAGTACATCGACTCGCCCGCGGTAGGGTCGTACGCGACCTATCTGACGCGGGAGCTCGTGCCGTTCGTCGACTCGAACTACCGGACGTTGGCGGATCGTGCGCATCGCGGCGTCTTCGGGAAATCATCGGGAGGGTACGGAGCGCTCGTCCACGGGCTCCTCCACACGGACACCTGGGGGGCCGTGGCGTGTCACTCCGGAGACCTGTACTTCGACGTCGCCTACCGACCGGACTTCCCGCTCGCCCTCGATGAGCTCGCGAAGCACGATCGTTCGATCGCTCGATTCCTCGAGTCGTTCCTTGTTTTTGTTAATCCGGCGACCACCGAGATCCACACTCTGATGGTCATCGCGATGGCGGCGACCTACGACCCGGACCTGGACGATCCCGCGCGGATCCGGCTTCCCGTGGATCACTACACCGGCGAGCTCGATCTCGTCCGCTGGCAGAGCTGGTGTCGTTGGGATCCGATCGAGATGCTCGCCGAGTACGGCGATCGACTCCGTCGGCTCTCACTCCTGTTCGTGGACTGCGGAAACCGCGACCAGTACCGGCTTCACTACGGAGCCCGCATTCTCCACGGTCGGCTCGACGCGGTCGGGATACCTCACGTCTACCAGGAGTTCGACGATGACCACTCGTCGTTGGACTACCGGTACGACGTGTCGCTTCCCCTCCTGGTCGACGCGCTCACGGGTTGAGCCTCGGACCGCACCCGAGATGAGGACAGGGGGCGCAGCCGGCTGCGGCTGCGCCCCCTGGACCGTCATTCTCCCGTCCTCCGGGGTCGGAGTCCGTGGACCACCCGTTGGCTGGTGCGTTACGGGCAGCTCTCGTAGGTCGTGCAGGTCAACGCGTCGTCCGTCGGATCGACGTCGCACGCCGGGAAGGGCGCGCTCGGAGCGGGGCCGCCCATGAACAGGTAGCCGAGCGTGTACATCACGTCGGTCAACCCGTCACCTCCGGCCACCGCACCGTTGTCGTCGGCGTCGAGCGCATCCTGACACCCGGGCGTGGGCGAGCTCGCGCCGAACAGCACCTGGAGGTGGTAGGTCACGTCGATCAGGTTCAGCGTGCCGTCGCCGTTGGCGTCGCCGCGGATGAACGGGGCCCCTTGGGACGCCACGGTGATCGCGTAGATCGTGTTGGTGTCGTTCCCGACCAGGTACTCGCCGATGTCGCCGTCGGCTCCTGCGGTGGTGTAGGCGATGCCGTTGAGGAAGCCGCTGAGCGTGGTCGGCTGCGTCGCGTACTCGAACCCGACGGGCGCACCCGCGTTGTCGACGCGGACGACTCGGGTGACGATCTCCTCGTTGATCGCGCCGACGGCAATGTCGAACAGGCCGGCGCCGACCGCGGTGATACCGTTTCCGTGTCCACCGTCGGCGAACGTGAACGTGCTCCCGGTCGCCGAGCCGTCGGCGTTGAACTCGAAGTACACCCTCTCGGTGATGTCGACACCCCAGAACGTCCCCGAGTCGGCGTCGTACGTGATGTCGCCCACCACGCCGCCCGCCGGTGAGAAGAAGGGAACGGCGTCGATCAGAGCGATCGGCCCCGGCGTGCCCAGGCTGGTCCGGACGAGTTCGTTCGTCGTGTAGTCGACGAAGAAGAGTTCGCCGTTGGCGACCGTCGCGCCGGAGATCACGCTACCGGCGAGGAACGGGCTCATCGTCGAATCGATCGGGTCGAGCGTCTTCGTGTAGCGGTGAATCGTGCCGTCGAGATCGATGACGTAGAGCTGGTCGTTGGCCTCGTCGACCGTGGCGGCGAGGGCATCGGAGCCCGCGTGCGGGACCGCGTTGACCAGGCGCCCCGCACCCACCACGACGCGGCAAGTGGCCGAGTTCTGGAACATCGAGCTGGCGGTCGGCTGGATCTGGATCGTGTACTGGG
>JAGQRC010000721.1 GCA_020425835.1 Planctomycetota bacterium
CGAGAGTCTCGTCGAGGGTCCTCCCAGACTCCGTTGCGGTTCTTCTCGACGATCGCGCGCTCTCGGTCGGTGAGCTCCGGGGGATAGAACTGGACCCACGCCTCGAGACTGAACCCGACCGATGAGTTGTAGCGTGGACGATGCTCGCTCACGATCGAGGCGCCCTCGTTGACGAAGTCGATCGCCGTCCCGACCTTGCCTCGCACCGGGTAGCACTCGCCCTGCACCGTCCCGAACTCGTTGAGTGCACCTTCGACCCGCGTGCCCCGCGGGATCGCCCCGACCCGCTCCCCTTCGCCCGGTCGAAGATCCTCGAAATGGAAGGCGGCGACCAGCTCGAACCCGAACGCGGTGATCTTCCCCGGCGCGTCGGACTCCGCCTTCTGGGGCTGAACGAAGACCTTGCTCGGCAGGCTCGACGTGAGGGCGTAGTTGCGAGCGGCGCGCACGACGCTCGAGACCTGGCTCGCGGCGGCCGGGAGCGCGTTGGCCTGGCGGACCCGTTGGTAGATGGCCGACGAGATGCCGAGCAAGGTCGCTACGATGCCGAGGACGACGACCAGCTCGATCAGCGTCAGGCCCGTGTCGCGGCGATCCGGAATCGCCCCGCAAGGGCGCGCCCCGGACTCACCGAGGCCGAGCCTCCGAAGCTCCCGATCCATCGCTCCGCCTCTCATCGCCCGCACCGCTCCCCGTCCGCCGACGCCGCCACGTCACTTCCAGTTGCCGATGTCGTCGCTCTCCTCGCCCTCCTTCGGCGGCTCCGCTCCCGTCTCCGACTCCGAGTTGGGTCCGATGGACCAGAGCTGGAATCGAGTCGGCTCGTGGTAGGTCGCCGTCTTGGCCGACCGTCCCGCGCGGACGGTGAGCTTGCGCGCCGGGTCGTCGCCGAGGCAGATCTTGTACGCCCGTTCGTAGTCGGCGTTGTGGACGTAGACCAGAGGATTACCGAAGGAGTCGATGATCTCTCGAAGCTGGTCGTCGCCGAAGACCCAGTCGAGTTCCGCCCGCACTTCGCCGACGCCGAGGGTGTCCTCGTCGAGATTCGCGAGACTGTCCTCCTTGTAGTCGAAGTACGGCCCCCCCTTGCGTCGGCTCGTCACGTGGGCGAGGAAGCTCTCGATCCCGTCGTTGACCCCGTTGCCGTAGACGCCGTATCCCTCGAGCGTCGTGGGCGGGTAATCGCCCCAGTCCCCGTTGTAGGACTCGGCCGCCAGTGTGAGCTGCTGAATGAGGTTGCTCGTCGTGTCCCTCTTCGACTTCACTCGAGCGTAGTGGATCGCCGGGGTCAGCAGTCCGGCGAGCGCCGCGATGATCGCGAGGACGACGAGGAGCTCCACCAGGGTGAAACCCGCGGAGAGGTGGTGCGACGGCCGGGAGTGTTGGCGATCGGGAGTTTTCACAGTCGGCTCGATCCTTCCCGCTTCGGGCGGGCTCGGTAGATCTGGAAGTCGTCGATCTCGAAGCGAAGTTGACGTCCGAGCGGGGCTTGCCCGGACACTCCGACGCGAAGGCCGGTCCGCCCCCGCCCCGGCAGTTTGATGTCCCGGGCGACGCGCTGGTCGTCGAAGTAGAGCTCCGCCTGGTCCGAGCGATCGGGATTGACGCGCAACTCGAGCACGTGCCACTCGTGGTCATCCTCCCAGACGATCGACTTCATGTCGTACGGGTCATCCGGGCGCTCTTGTCCCTGCGTCGCGTCGGACTCCGCGACCGGGCTCACCGGCCGATGGAGCTCCGCCTTGGAGCGCGAGTTCTGGGCGAACGCGAGGACGCCGTCCGTGTCCCGGAAGAAGACGATACCGTCGCCGCCGTCCGACGACTCGAGACGCAACGCCACGCGGGCATCGTCGGCCCCGCCACTCAGCCGGATCCGACAGCGGAACCGACTGAACCGCTCCATGTCGATCGGCCGGTGGAGGATCGTGAGCCCGCCGTCCTCGTACTCCTGACGTCCGTCGAACGAAACGACGCCGGACTGCAGCGCGACGCGAACCCCGAAGGTCTGGACGTCGGTCCAATTGTTCAGCACTCGATCGCCCGCCCGCTCGAAGTCGTCGGCCCACATCTCTTCGTCGAGGCACCCGCGGATCTGGCGAAGGCCGCGCTCCGCGTAGGCGAGCGTCGCCGGAGGCTCGGCGAGGTCTCGGTCCTGGTCGGAGAAATCGCCGACGACACCTTCGAACCAACCTCGCGCGGCGGTCAGGTTCCCGGACCGATACTCGAGGCAGCCCAGCGCGTTGCGAAGGTCGAGGTCCTGCGCATCGATCCGCTGAGCGGCCGTCAGCAGCTCACGCGCACGGACGAGACTCCCACCCTCCCCGAGATGCGCGACGCCGAGGCGCAGCAGCAACTCGAAGTCGTCCTTCCGCGTCTCGGCCGCGTAGGCGAGCCACCGTCGCGCTTCGGCGGCGTCGCCTCGACCGAGCGCGTCGTCACCCAACAGGATCGCACACTCCGAGAAGGCGACGGGGTTGTGCCCGAACATGCCGAGGAAGTGCTCCGCCGCCGGACGCAGATCGGTGTCGGGCTGCAGTCGATCGAGCGCGCTGAGGTAGATCAACCAGGTCTGCCAGCTCGCGCCATCCTGTGCGACCGCTCCTTGGATCAGCTCTCGCGCCGCATCGAGCTCGCCGCGGTTCTCGTGGATGTAGGCGGCGATCAGCTTCGACAGCTCCTGCGCGGACTGCACGTTGCGCACGGTCGCGAGCAGCTCGCTGGC
>JAGQRC010000722.1 GCA_020425835.1 Planctomycetota bacterium
ACCAGCGACGACGTCGTCGACGCATGGTTTCGAACGCAGGGCGGTGTTTCCGCGACGCTCGCGATCTCGCTCGTCGAGGGGGTGCGTCGCCACGAGATGCGGATCGTCGGCGAGCGTGGCTCCCTGATCTGGAGCGAGAAACAGCCCTTGCGTCTGGAGGAGGAGGGGCGAGTCCGCGAGCTGAAGGTCAGCGACGCTCTCCCATCCAGCGCCCGACTGAAGATCCCCGACACCGAGTGGGCGCGTTGCTTCCTCCGACTCGCGCGAGTCACCACCGAGGCGATCCGCCGAGGCGAATCGGGAGTCGAGCACGCCGCGACTTGGGATGACGGGCACGCCAACCAGCAGTTCCTGGATGCGGTGCGGGCCGACGCCGGCGGTTCCGTGGCTTGACGGGTCGTTCGAGGTTCACTCCAGCCCAGCTCGGGCTCCCGGCCGGAGAGTGTTCTCCAACGCGCCATCGGGGGGCGTGTCTCGAGTCACTGCTCGTCACTCGTCGTCGAGCACTCTCTTCAAGTCCGTCGCGCGCAGCGTCGACTCCCACGGGCACTCCAGATCGTGGCGACCGAAGTGTCCGCCGGAAGCGAGACGCCGGTAGATGGGTCGACGGAGACCGAGCTCTTCGATCATGCGGGCCGGGGTGAGCGGGAAGAGCGTGCGCGCCGTGCGCTCGATCGCGCGATCGGGATGGGTGCCGGTTCCCCAGGTATCGACGCGGAAGGCGACGGGCTCGGGGATTCCGATCGCGTAGGAGATCTGCACCTCGCAGTGGGTCGCAATCCCCGCATCGACGATCGTCTTCGCGATCCAGCGCGCGGTGTAGGCGGCCGAGCGGTCGACCTTCGTCGGGTCCTTCCCGGAGAGCGCGCCACCGCCGTGTCGTGCGTAGCCGCCGTAGGTGTCGACGATGTTCTTGCGTCCGGTCAGCCCCGCGTCTCCCCTCGGTCCCCCGATCACGAAGCGACCCGTCGGGTTGATGTGGATGATGGTGTTCTCGTCGAGCAGCTCGGCCGGAAGTCGACGTGCGATCAGCCGCTCTCGAACCTCGCGGACGAGTCGGTCGTGCGCGACACCTTCCGCGTGCTGCGTCGACACGATCACCGTGTGGATGCGGCGGGGCGCGTTGGTCTCGTCGTCGTACTCGACAGTCACTTGCGCCTTCCCGTCGGGGCCGAGCCCGTCGATCTCACCGCTCCGCTGCAGCTCGACCAAACCGCGCGTCAACCGGTGCGCGAACTCGATCGGCGCCGGGAGCAGCACCTCCGTGTCGGTGCAGGCGAAGCCGAACATCGTCCCCTGATCGCCGGCACCCAGCTCGTGTCCCGGCCGTGCATCCACGCCGAGGGCGATGTCCGGTGACTGTTCCTCGAGCGCGAGGATCACGGCACAGGTGTCGCCGTCGAACCCCCACGTGGAGCCCCGATAGCCGATCTCTCGGATCGTCTCGCGGACCACGTCGGCATGGTCGATCGAAGCACTGGTGGTGATCTCGCCCGACAGCAGCACGAACCCGGTCTTCACCGTGCACTCGCACGCGACACGTCCCTCCGGGTCCTCGGCCAAGACGGCATCGACCACGGCATCCGAGATCTGATCGGCGACCTTGTCCGGGTGACCGGGCGTGACCGACTCGGAAGTGAACAGCATGATCCACCTCCCTCTCGTGGAGCATCGAGCGGGAAGCACTCGAGCAAGGGGAGCGCCGCAACCGGAGGAGGGCGAGGCCGGTCGGGGCGGGGAAGGTGCTTCAATCCTGGTAACCCGACTGTGGGGCGACGCAGATCGGCGAATCGTCGCGAGGACCCGGCGGAGGCCTCCGGAGACGTTCGACGTCGATCGCGGCCGTCACAGGGCTCGAGGGCGGAGCGTCAGGTTCGCGAGGAAGAGCCCCGTCACCAGCGCGACCGCGATCAGGATCATCGTGAACGCGGTCTCGATGCCGAGCGGCACGTCGTTGCGGATCAGCGCTTGGAGGGAGCGGATGCCGAGCGCGCCGGGGACGAGGAGAAGGAGGCCGGGGACCAGAGCGATGGCGGCAGGACGACGACGGCGACGCGCGAGGATCGTGCTCGTGCAGCCGAGCACCCACGCGCCGAACGCCATGCCGATCTCGGGCCCGAATCTCTCACTGCCGAATCGAGAGCCGGCGTAGGCGGCGATCGACCCGAGGAGGATCGCCACGTAGTCGCGCGGGTGCGCCCGGAACAGGATGACGAAGGCGAATGCGGTGACCGGGAGCACGGCCCAGATCATCCAGGTCGCGAGGGGGACCGGCGGAGCGATCGGGATCTCACCGAACCATCCGGGCGAGATCTTCCAGCCGATCGCCGCGCCGAAACCGAGCTGGAGGAAGGTGATCGACGCGCCCGTCAGACGAGCCGTGCCACTGACCAGGTGGTTGTGCGCCAGCTCGCTCATGGCGACGGTGAGTCCGAGGCCTGGGATCAGCAGGATCAGTCCGGCCAACGTGGCGAGCAAGGGGAACATCGGTTGGAGCTGAGTCGCGAGCGCGTGCGCCAGCGTCGATGCGAGGAGCCCGGACACCACGGGCAGGAGCCTCGCCACCTGTCGGTTCCCGCCGCCGAGGAGCGCGACGGTGCCGATCGTCACGCCGATGGCGGTCGCGCCGACGCTCTCGCGCCAACCTCCGCCGAAGAAGAGTGCCGCGGTGGACGACGCGATCGCGAACGCGAGCACCGTCAGCGG
>JAGQRC010000723.1 GCA_020425835.1 Planctomycetota bacterium
CTGTGTCCGACGCCTCAGTCGAAGACCGCGCCGACGTCGCGGTTGCCCTCGTAGGAGGCACCCCCGAACGCGAGGATCGGGAAGAAGATGAAGCCGAGGAAGAACAGACCGATGCCGAACAGCGCGCTCTCGCCGAACCGCTTCGCGAGATCGATGCAGAGGATCACCCAGAAGATGGCGTTGAGGTAGGGGATCAGCAGCAGGATCAGCCACCACGCCGGACGTTTGGCGATGATCGTCAACACGTAGATGTTGTAGATGGGGACCAGGCCGGCCCAGCCGGGTTGCCCGGCCTTCTCGAAGATCTTCCACCAGCAGACGAAGTAGAAGACGACGATCGCCAGAAAGAAGATCATCGCGATGGCCAAGAACCCGTTGTCCGACGACTGAGCGAGCGTGAACAGCTCCATACGTACTTCCCCGTTCACAGAGCGACCGTTTCTCGAGCATTCCCGGGCCAGAAGTCGCGCGTCCGAGCCTGCGGTCGCGTCCCAGCACCCCGCCCACATTCGACGCGAAGGTCGGAGAGAGGTCCAGCCGCCCGTCGAAAAACTGCTCGGCCGAGCGCTCGACGGTCCGCGGCGATCCGGTCGACCCGGCCCTACTCCGCGAGATCCTCGCGCCTCAACAACCACTCGTGACCGCAGCGCGGGCACTGGACCTGGAGCCCGGGTTCGCCCTGGAAGAGCTCGTCGAGGCGCCCGGAGTACGCCGCGCCGACGACGCTCCGCATGCGCTCCTCGGTGCAACCGCATGCGAAAGTGAACAGTCGCGTCTCGAGGAGATGCGCGTCGGGGTCGCGCACGAGTCCCGGCACGTCGTCGTGCTCGAGACCGTGGATCCACTCCGGATCGGCTCCGGGAAGTCCCAGCACCATCGAGCTCCTCCCATCGTCGTGATCGAAGTAGCGGACGAGCTGTTGATCGGATCGCTGGCCGAGCTGCTCGAACATGACCAGGACGTCGAGCCCCTCGACGTCGATGACCGTCTGGCGAACCGGGCTGTTCGGTTGTTGGGTCTGGCAGTAGACGCGGCTCGTCTCCGCGGTCTCGATGTTCTCGGTGAAGAGGCGCGCCACGATGTGTCCGTCGATGACATCTCCGGCGACGAAGACGTTGAGCGCCGGATCGTTCAGGTTGATCGTCCAGGCGACGGACTGGTTCTTGTGCAACGAGGCGAGGTGGAGCCCCGCTGCCGTGAGCGCTTGTCGGACGATGACCGCCTCGAACGGGTCGGGCTCACGATCCCAGCGTCGGGCATGGTCGAGGTAGGCACGGAACATCAGGTCCGGATCGGTGATGGAGACGGTGACGTGGTGCTGGTTCAGCAGGTACCGCTGGACGTGCAGCTCACCCAAGGAAGGGATCGAGTCGGGAGTGCTCATGGAAACCGATCGGGATCGAGGAGGTCTGTCGGGAACGGGGTCGAGGTGACGGGCGCCGAGGAGCGGTTCGGGTTTCTCGATTGTGCGCACCGGCCGACGCAGCATCAACGACGGAGAGCCGAACGGTGCTCCTCGGGTGTCAGGACTCGTGAACGGACGCGACGGGTGATACAGTCGAGCCCTCCCGCAGATCCCGCGCGGGAGACGGCGAGAGGGATTCCGTGTCCGAGCTACTTCGTCGCCTCCGCGACAACATCCATCGGGTGATCTTCGGGAAGCCCGAGGCGACGCGGCTCGTCTCGGCGGCGCTCCTCGCCCGAGGTCACGTCTTGATCGAGGATGCCCCGGGTCTGGGGAAAACCATGCTCGCGCGCGCGCTGGCGCAGTCGGTCGCCGCCGAGTTCAAGCGCATCCAGTTCACGCCCGACATGCTGCCCACGGATGTGACCGGTGTCTCGGTCTATCACCCGGAGCGGCGGAGCTTCGAGTTCGTTCCGGGGCCCGTCTTCACGCAGGTGCTCCTGGCCGATGAGATCAATCGCACCTCCCCGCGGACCCAGGCGAGCTTGCTCGAGGCGATGGAGGAGCGTCAGGTCACCGTGGAGGGGAGTCCCGTGCCGCTCCCTCCGCTGTTCTTCGTCATCGCCACGCAGAACCCGATCGATCTGGAGGGGACCTTCCCGTTGCCGGAGGCGCAGCTCGACCGATTCCTCATGCAGATCCGCATCGGCTATCCCGACCCGGAGACCGAACAGCGCATCCTCGCCGCGCAGATGGAGAGCCACCCCGTCGAGTCGATCGAGCCGGTCCTCCGAGCGGACGAGGTCCTCGACATGCAACGCGACGTGCGGCGGGTCCATGTCAGCGACGAGATGCAGCGCTACATCGTGGAGATCGTCGGGAGGACCCGACAGCTCCCGGATGTTCGGCACGGCTCGAGCCCTCGCGGGTCGTTGGCGCTCGTCCGGGTCGCCCAGGCGCTCGCCTACATGGACGAGCTCGACTACGTGCCGCCGGATCTCGTGCAGGAAGCGGCACGGGCGGTCTTGCCGCACCGGTTGATCATCGAGCGCCATCGCGCCGGAACCGGGAGTTCGGCGGCGGAGATCGTCACGCACGTGCTCGAGTCGGTCCCGGTGCCGACCGAACGACGACCCGGTCTCCCTCCCACGGTCGCATGACCGCGATGCGCAAGCCGACGTCCCAGATCATCGAGTTCCCCGCCCGAGCGGCCTCGGGCTGGGTCTTGGTGTTCCTCGGCGCGTTGTCGATCGGCGCCGGCCTGGTGCGTCTGAACCCCGCGTTGCTCGCGCTC
>JAGQRC010000724.1 GCA_020425835.1 Planctomycetota bacterium
AGCTCCATCCCCAGGTCAGGTACTCGGTGTCGAGGAACACGTGGGTCTCCGCGACGATGGCGCCATCGGCGTCATGATCGACGGTGACTGCGGGATCGGTCGCGCGGAGCGTGACGCCCGGGGTCTGGGCGTCCCCCATCGGGACGAGCGTGATCATCGCGACGAGGATCAACGGGATCGACAGCCTGCGGATCATCGAACACACCTCACTGTTTCTCGGACACTGCCCCCCGGCCCAGTGCTCGATCTTCGAGCCACTTCCCACCCGAATCCAGCAGGAAGTTCGGCGAAGGAACGGAAAGGCCCCGCGAAGTCGCGCTCCGCGGGGCCGTCGCACTCGGTCGATCGTCGCACTCACGGACAGCAGGTCGGGCTGGTGTCGCAGCCGAGTCCGTCCGCAGTGGGGTCGACGCCGCAGACCGCTCCCGGCGCGGGCAGTCCCGCGCCGCTTCCGAACAGGTAGCCGAGGACGGCCACGACGTCCGCGATGTTGATCGCCCCGTCGTCGTTGACGTCGGCGGCATCGTCGCAGCCGAGCGGGTCGCCGAAGCTGAACAGGTGGTCGAGCAGGAAGATGGGGTCGCTGATGTCGATCGTCCCATCGAGATTGATCTCACCGCGTTGGAAGTCGACGCAGAGCGGACCACTCGTGTCGACCCCCCAGATCTCGATGTCGTCGAGATTCCATCCCGAGTAGGGATAGGCTTGGTTCCAGACCCAGTAGCTCCACCGCAACTGCACGCTCGACTGATGGTCCGCGAACGTCGAGATGTCGAAGCTGTGCTGCGTCCAGCTCGACTCGACAATCTCATCGCCGCCGTTCTGCCAGAGCGTCGTCCAGTTCGTCCCGTCGTGGGTCACCTCGAGCGCGACGCCGACGTAGGGCTGGTAGTCGGAGTTGAGCCATCGCCAGAAGCGAAGCTCGACCTGCGAGAGTTCGCTGCAGTCGATGGGCGAGATCGTCAGGTAGCGAGGCGAGACGACCGTGGTGGCGTAGTTGCCGGCGAGGTTCACGCCGAAGACGTTGCTCCCGGTGTGCCCCGAAGTCGGGTCGGGCTCACCGTACGGAACCCCGCCGCCGCCGAGCGGGATGCCGAACTGCCACTCCCCGGTCGTCGTCCAGCCCGGGTCGGTGTCGAGGGGGAACGAGTAGGCCAGCGTCGGTGTCCCCACCCGGAGCTCGAAGGCGCGCGTCGTCGTGCCGCTCCCGTCGGTCAGGTTGGTGAAGGTCACATCGGCGGAGTAGGTGTCCGCTGCCAACCCGAGCGCCGTCGAGTTCACGGTGATGGAGATGGCTTGGCTCCCGAGCTCGGGGATCGTCCCGCTCACCGGATCGATCGTGAGCCACGGAGCGGTGGCGCCGACGGTGTAGGACAACGGTACGTCGAGCCTGTTCTCGATCGTGAACGAGATCGAGTCCGGCGCGAAGGGGCCGCCCACCGGACCCGAAGAGATCAGACCTCCCGCGGGGGAGACCGTCATCGATGCGGGATTGCCGGGGACGTGCTGCACGATGCAGTGGATCGCGCCGGCGTAGTCGATGATCTCGGTGCAGTCGACCTGGATCAGCTGATACCCGGGGAACGCGGTCTGGAAGACGGTCAGCGCTTGTTGGTTCTGCGTCGAGTACCCGTTGTACCAGGGCACGAAGACGATGTCGTTGAAGACGACCGCATTGGTGTAGGTGAAGTGCGTGCCGCCGGCGTTCCACCCGGGCACACGGTGCACCGTGTAGCCTCGCGACAGGAAATCACTGACGGCGTTCTCGGAGATCGTGTAGGGGCTTCCGGTCGACGGGGCGTACTCGCCGACGATCACTTCGTCGTCGCGGACCGGCAGCACCCACATGTCGATGTGTCCGGTGCCGTCGAACGTGTAGGGGAAGTGAGGGAAGACCGTCAGGTCGACGCCGTGGAAGTCGAGGAAGGTCCCGATCGCGTCGGGTTCGGTGAGGCCGGGGTTGTCGTCGAGGACGATCGAGGACATGAACGCATCGCCGGTCCCGAACGGGTGGAAGTTCCCGCCGGAGTGATAGAGGAGCATCTCGTAGACGGGTTCGCTCCACTGCGGTCCGAGCCAACCGGGAAAGGCGTCATCGAGGGGACGCGTCGGGTAGTAGAAGGAGTCGACGAGACCGCGCGAGGCGTTGTCGAAGATGAACCGAGGGCCGTAGTCGCGCATCCAGACCGAGTCTGCGGTGTACGGGAGGAAGACCACCTGGCTCATGTGGGCGCCCGCCGCCGTCAGCGCCGACGTCGCACTGCCGATCAGCCCGCTGCTCGCGACGATGTAGACCGTCGCATTGGGGTCACCCGTGGTGATGCCGACGGTCATCGCGGTGATCAGGTCGTTGAAGTAACCCCACCGCATCAGGAGTCCGTCGTTCTGCTCGTACTCGGCGGGGGTATCGACCGGGCCACCGGGTGCGCCCGGACCCGCGGCGAGTGGCAGCGCGGGGAAGGGGAGCTGTCGTTCGAGCTGCGTCAGATCGCGGGGGAGTGGAGCCGGCTCCTCGTTCGGGATCTGGTCGAGAACGGGGCCGGGAACGATGCGGGCGACCTGGCCACCCAAGGGGGCGGAGACCAGCAGGATCGCCAGGGCGACGATTCGCGATGAGAACGGAGAGCGTGACATGCTCGCACCTCCAGTGTCGAACGGGGTCGGAGTCCGAGAGGTCTCCCGGTGAGCGCAACGCTG